>DRIF01000068.1 GCA_011052825.1 Thermoplasmatales archaeon | reverse complement strand
ACAATTCCTGCTGAATACCAGTTTCCTGTTTTATCCCAAATTCCATCATTGTTGAAATCCCATTTATAATTTAGATGATGATGATCACATCCAGGACGGGGATCAATAGAACTGCTCGCATCAAATTTGAATATGGCTGGATTATTGGTTTTAATAATCTGAAAGTCTGCAGTTGGTGGATTTCCAGCTATGTTGACTGGTGCAGTATCCTCATCATATCCTACATGCGAGCCATCATCATCTTTAACTTGAACGCGAACATTGCCTGTAAATCCAAGAAGATAAGTATGCTGTGCAGTTGGTGTTGTAAGCCAGCCTGTATCCCATACCCCATCATTTTCCCAATCCCAACGATAACCAGTTATGCAACATCCTCCTTCATCATTGTCATGGCTTGCTGATGCATCAAATGTTACAGGAATGTAAGCTTTGCCTGTATAAGGTCCACCAGCATCAGCAGTTGGATCATTATAATGAGTGATGGTAACAGTAGTATTGCTTATGTTATAACTACTTGGATCTTCATCATCCCACACACGCAATGAGACAGTATATGTTCCATCAATGTAATATGTATGGGAAGGAGTTACACCAGTATCATTATGCCAACTGTCACCATCAAAGAATTTCCAGTCATATCTAACTATACTGTTTCCATTTTCATCATTATCATGACTATTACTTCCGTCAAACTGAACGGATTCACTGTTAATGCCATAGTATGGTCCACCAGGAACAGCAACTGGAGGATAATATCCATAAATGACAGCTGTTGCAGTATCACTGCTTGTATTTCCTTCATTGTCTGTTACAATGAGTGTGACAGTGTATGTTCCCTCGTCAGCATAACTATGATTCACCTTTTTTCCATAACCAATGTTTCCATCGCCAAAATTCCATGTCCAGTTAACTATGCAATATCCTGTTCCGTTATGGAAGTAGTGTTCATCATTATCATGACTGCCAGAGCCATCAAAATGGACGGGATCATCTGGCTCATTGCCATATTCCTCCATTGCATAATAAGTTCCTCCAGCATCGGCAGTTGGAGGATAATAACCATAGACTGTTACTGTTGCAGTATCCTCATCAGTTATGCCCTCGTCATCATGCACACGAACAGTAACTGTATATTCGCCTGGATCACTATAAACATAAGAAGGATTTGAGCCATTATCATTATGCCATACGTCTCCATCAAAGAATTTCCAATCATATCTGACAATCCTACTACCATTCTCGTCATTATCATGGCTCAAGCTTGCATTTAAAATCAAAACATCATCTTCCATAACATGATATGGTCCTCCTGCATTTGCAGTTGGAGGATGCGGAAGATAATTAATGTAAACTCTCGTAGCATCAGTATCATTATTTCCTTCATCATCCCAAACTCGGAGAGTGACTGTATAATTACCAACATTCATGTAGGTATATGTTGGCATAGGACCTATATCGTTATGCCATGTATCACCATCAAAGAATTTCCAATCATATCTAACAATGCTTTGTCCGTTTTCATCATTATCATGGCTATTGCCTCCATCAAAACTTACAGGATAACCAGGGTTACCGTAATAGGGACCACCTGTGTCTGCAGTTGGTGGGGACCAGCCAAATTTGATTAACCAAATCTTATCATGAATGGCATCATTTGTAAGTAATATATATCCTTTATCGGTGGTTTGAATAGCTACACCACCTCCTCCAGATCTTTCGATTTTTCTACACCATAACATAGTCCCATTTCGATCAGTTTTTATAAAAAAAGTTTTATAATTCCAAGAAGATCCAGAATTACCTGATACAATATACCCACCATCAGCAGTTTGTTGGACTGATTGTCCAAACCAAAGTTCAAATGTTCTGTTCCACTCCAAATTCCCATTATTATCAGTTTTTATTAAAAATGCAGGATACTCGCCACCAGTAAAAATATAACCACTATCATTAGTCTGCCAAACTGAGTAACCGTATGAAAAAGAAAATGTTTTTTTCCATTGTTGGTTCCCATCAGAATCTGTTTTTATCAAACCAGCTTTATATTTATCCCCTTCTTTAAATACTCCTCCAATAATATACCCTCCATCTATTGTTTGACGTACAGAATAGCCGCATCCATCATCTAAAATTTTGTTCCATTCCTCATCGCCATAGCTGTCTGTTTTTATCAACCATGCTTTTCCATAATATTTTGATCCTGTAATGATATAACCACCATCATTTGTCTGTTGAACTGAATATGCACTATCAAAATAATCGGCAGTACCAAAAGTTTTGTTCCATTCCTCATTGCCGCTACTATCAGTTTTCAACAACCAAAAATCGCAACCACCTGCTCCATATGAACTTGTAAAGCCTGCTACAATATACCCGCCATCTGATGTTTGTTGAACTGATTTACCTTCTTCCAAATCTGCACCACCATATAATCTAACCCATTCTTCATTACCGTTGGTATCCGTTTTAATGAGACATAACTCGGAACCAAAAGAGCCGGTTAATATATATCCGCCATCTGATGTTTGTTGAACTGATTTACCATTATCGCTTCCAAGAGATCCCCAGGTTTTATTCCATGCGATAGGTGGTGTTTCATCAATCTGGATGGATTCAGTTCCAATGCTCGTTAGATTCTCATCATCTTTTACTTCTACAGCTACGGTGCCATTAAAGGGGTCTTTGTAAATATGATCAATGGTTGGTGTGCTCAACCATTCTGTATCCCATATGCCATCATTGGTCCAATCCCAACGATACCCTACAATATAACCGTCTGGATCCCAACTGTCAGCAGCATTAAAATGAATAGTATCCCCCGTACCAGCTCTGTAGGGGCCATTCAACACTGGAACTGGTGGTTGAGGACCAAAATCATTTTGGAGATAATATAAATCACCACCACCAGTAATCGCTATCTCTACAGTTCCATCATTATCTACATCACCAATGACAGGTGAACACTGTATTTCCCCTATGTTTTCATAAGTCCACTTAAGGGATCCATTATTCGCGTTTATACAATAAAGTTTTCCATCCAGTCTATTGCCAATAAGGACCTCAATGTCTCCATCACCATCGATATCACACATAGCTGGATGAATCCATCCTGCATCGGGTTGGGCAGAATAATTCCACTCTTCATTTCCCGTTTTCCCGTCCAAACAAAAAACTGGGTTGAAGCCAGAATATTTCCAATAACCAGCACATATGATCTCTTTATAACCATCCCCATCAACATCACCAATAACTGGGGATAAAAAATCATCATTCGGTAAATTCTCTCCTAAAACAAACCTCCATTCTTCTTGTCCATCTTCTGCATTCAAACAAAAAATACCTATCTCATCACTAGATGGTGGATCAAGATTATATAACCCTCCAAATATAACTTCAGTATCTCCGTCATCATCCACATCATATATCGTTGGATCACAAATAAGAGATGAGTGGTACCTAAAAGAAGTATGCCATTGTATTGCACCATCTAACCCATTTAGACAATAAATTGTTCCACCTCTATTGGTAAAAATTTCTAGATAATTATCAGCATCGGAATCATAGATTGCGGGTGATGTCCACGTAGTCATTCCTCCACCTGTGCTTACATTCCATTTTTCAGTTCCATCAGAACCAGACACACAAAAAATCCCATAAAACTCAACATTGAATACTATTTCTACTGATCCATCATTGTCTACATCACCAACAGCTGGTGAATTTTGAATATAGTAGGGGTCAGCTAATGGAACTTGGAAATGCCATTCCTCGTCACCTGTGGCTCCATCTATACAGTATAACGTATTCTCATCACGAGCGCCAGCAATAACCTCCATTTCTCCATCTGAATCAACGTCAAACACAGTGGGGGTATCGTGATTTCCTGAATTCACTGGAAATTCCCACAATAAATCACCAGTTGCACCATTAAAAGCACGAATAAAATCAGACATTGTCTGAATGACCTCATTATTACCATCATTATTAATATCGGCGATTACAGGTGCATTACAATAGGGTGTATTATCATTATATTTCCATTTTATTGAAGGCGAAATAATATCGCCCAATCCTGATGTATATCCAGTTCTCTGCATATCATGATGAAAGGTTGGCCAATCATACGTTGATTTATCTCTCTCAAAACTACCTTCACCATCATCTACCAGAGTTACTTTCTCAATATTTTCTAATTTACCATCATCTTCCATGTATCCATTGTTTATATCACCACCTGTTTCATCATTATCAATAGGCAAACCAACATCCAACACATTTTCTCCTGCATCATTTGCATCGTTTTCTTCCTTTTCATTTCTTGAAGCACCAAAAACAACATTTTCAAAGGCAATTCCCAACATAATTATAACGGCAAAAACAGCCAAAACTTCTTTTTTCTTTAACATATTTTGCCTCCATATTCTCATCATAGAATAAAATATAAAATTTTGTAGTAAATATTAAATAAAGCCTTTAATTACCCATAATTATATCATGTAAACTATTGCATATGTGATTTTTATGAAACGAAAAGTTACATAGATGATGACCCATCTTCCATATTTTGAGAATAGCCAGTTAGCCCAAGATTGCATAAGGCTAGTAACTAATTCTATCTCCAGGAATGTTATATATACATTTATTTAAATTGTCAGTTAGATTTATTTACTCTTTTGAAATTATATATAGTGAAGGGAGGTGTAAAAATATGAGAAAAATGCGTATTTTAATTTTTACCCTATTTATAGAAGTACTTATGATTATGATGAATACAAGCATAATATCAAGTTCTGGTCATGAAGAAAAATCAGATCAACAAAAGTTATTCGAGCCATTTTTACTTATTGAACCAGAAAAGACAGATATTTTTGAGACTGAACTACTAAACATCAATGTTTCTATTAATAATCCCCGTCCATTATTTGGTAATTTTTATATTTATATTATATATGGACCCTCCTCCCCTCAGAACTTTATCGTAGATGAGTTATATAGGAGGGTAGTTGGAAAATCTGAATTAATTTCTTATTCTGATCTAGAACGCGGAGTGAAAGTAAAGAACTGTAGTTTTACTGTATTTCAATCCTTTGAAGAGGGCTACATAATAGCAAAAATTGTTCCACTGTGGCTGAGTAAGATGCCAAGATTACTTGGATTGTATTTGAATCTCTGGAATTATCCAAGATGGATCTCAAATACTGAAAACATAAATGTATATAATATACTGGATGAGTTGGAAAATATTGGTGTTCAATCCTATAAATTTACCCATAAAAATGAGGAGAGGGGGTGGAAGCGGTGGGATAAAAAAGAGGGGTATTACAAAATAAAAGCAGATTCTTTATTTAATGTAACGGTTATACTTTTCAATAAACTTAATATAGACGTTGACGATGCATGGATCCAAGTTTCTCTTATAAAACCGTCCAAATTCGGTGTGGGTGTGGGAGAAGACACAGTTGTTATTACGAGTGGTGGATCAAAAATCAATAAAAGCACTAATGGGGAAATACATTTTACAAAGATACATCTTACAGGTTACATCCCTCTGAATATCGAGAACGGACAATATCGCACAAAAGCAACAGTATATCTTCCATACATCGATTGGATTCCTACTCCAAATAGTGACTATGGTGATTACCTGTATGTTCATGGAGGAATAGAAAGCTCATTAATTTCCAATAGTCAACTCAAAGATATTAAAAACACTTTATTTATGCTTATACCCACCCTTTTTGTTCTTGGTCTTATTTTTGCTGCATTTAAGAAACGTATTTATCAAAAGATGGATGAAAAATTAGAAAGAAATGGTAAATTAAAATGAACCAGAAACATGACTTCGTAATAATCGGCGGTTTTCTACGAGGGAATAATAAATAAACATTAAAATAAAAATGAGGAGGAGATTTAATCCTGTTTTATTTCCTCACGTTCAGCTTGATGCTGTCAATGAAACTGTTTTCGTCGACTGTGTTGGCATCAAACCACTCTCGAAGTATGCTTCATGTCCATCTGCATTGATTACAGTTATAATAGTTTCATTTGAGATAAGTGCAGGCTATTTATTCAATGCCTTCTTTTGGCTATTAACTTTTGTTAAGTCTGCAATTTCATAGGATTTGTCGACTTAGTTGTTTTTGTGGAGAAAGTACATTTTAACCCAATTTATATCAAGATTTAAGTTTCTCTTTTATGGCACCTCAGAAAAACAAATCAACATTCTTATATACGCTTTTTCATTTCATTTTTGGGGATGGGAATAAAAAATAAAGCAAAAGAAATTGCAAAGATAATTGAAAAGCAGGAAGAGATTAAAATAATTGCACACTGTGATGCAGATGGCATTACTGGAGCGTCTATAGCAAAAAAAGTGCTTGATGAATCTGGAATAAAAAATAAGGTAGAGATTGTGAGATATCTTGACAGAAAAAATTTTAGCGGATTTGATGGATTTACCTGGCTCATTGACATTGGAAATGGAATAAAATCAAGCAAAGAAAATTTTGTTGTAACTGATCATCATTTTTCCATAGAATATTATAAGTATGCCCTGAATCCCTTTAATTTTGGAATAGATGGAGAATATGAAATATCTGCATCTGGTTTAACTTACTTGGTTGCATCAAATATAATGCCAATTGAAGCAGATATTGCAATTATAGGAGCAATTGGAGATTTGCAGGATTTGAGATTTGGAAAACTTGTAGGAATGAACAGAGAATTGTTGAAAAATTCAGGAATTGAAATAAAAAAAGATTTAAGGATTTATGGAAGAGGAAAACCATTGCAAAAGATGATTGCATATTCAAATGACCCCATTATTCCAGGAATTTTCAGGAGGGAAAGAAACGCAGCTGGATTTTTAAAAAGAATAGGAATAGATTATAAAAAAAGCTGGATGGAATGTAGTAAAGAGGAGAAAAGACGAATTTTATCCTCACTGATAAAATTGATGATAGAAAAGGGCTTCAGTTATGATTATATAAACCGCCTATTTGGAGAAGTTTATGAAATGAATGGAACAGATGTGAGAGAATATTCAACACTGCTGAACTCCATAGGAAAATATGGAGATGGAAAAAGAGCAATTGAAATGTGTATAAATGGAAAATTCAATGCAGAAGAAATTATAGAGGAGCATAGAAGAAGAATATCAAAATATATAAAATATGCAAAAACAAAACTGGATGAATATGGAGACATATACTATTTTCATGGAGACGGCTACATAATGGATACCCTTCTTGGGACAATAGCTGGAATGGTTTTGAAGGAAGGAAATTTTCCATCCCCAGTTCTTGCATTTACTGAAAATTCTGAAGGCATAAAGGTTTCTGCCCGTGCTCCATATATGCTCGTTGAAAGAGGAATTAATTTATCACTTGCAGTAAAAAATGCAGCTCTCCTTACAGGAGGAGATGGAGGTGGACACAAAATAGCAGCAGGCGCAATAATACCCAGAGGAATGGAGGAACGATTTCTGCAGATTTTTAATTCAGAGATTAAAAATCAGCTCAATCTGTAGATTTTGAGTAGTTTAACCCTGAATATAACATTTTTTCCAGCGAGTTCATGAAAGCTGTAGCCATTTTCTCTCAACTCATCTTCAATTGATATTTTTTGAATATCTTTGAAGATTATTGGCATTTCTATGGTTCTGTTGAATACCATCGTTCTATTTATCTCATCTTCAATTGTTTGATTCCCTGCCGTATATTCAATTTTTATTTTATCTTCTGTTACTTCAACAACTTTTCCTGTTACATATCCACCCCAGTAGGATATAGTAAAATTACCCAGAGGAGGAGTTGTTGTTATGTATATTTTGGTGTCATTATAGCTTGCATTGCTTGCCCCTTCCCACCATGGAAATAGAGTTATATTATCGAGTTGATTTGGAGTTGTTTTTAAAACAACATCAGTCTCATTAAATGAAACAACTTCTGTTGCATTTTCCCACAACCAGTATGGCTGTTGAACAGGTAAGTTGTACCAGTATTGAGGAAATGTTATTATTTTTCCTTCCTCACACAACCATTTTAAGTCGACAGTAACCCCTTTTATGTTAACAATTTCAAATCTTTCATTATACCCAAAAATCATTGAGGTGTTGAATACTGTTCCATTTTCAACTTTCATTCCAAAAGCTTCATCTGGCGGAAGCTCAACTATTTTTTCATCTCCTTTTTTCATTCCCTTCATTTCTTCATATAATCCCTCTATTTCATAAATTCTCATGTTTTCTATTGAACCTATATCTGAATACTCCCATCCTTCTGGATATTTATCTGGAAATCCCCCTCCAAAATATATCTTTAATGGAGTTAAATTATATTTCTTTGAGTTGAAGGGGGTGTCAAATGTTACATTATCCTGAAAAGACGAACTGAAAACTGTTCCATTTTCGAAATATCCGATGTAGTATATTTCTGCAAAATCTCCTGTTTTAAGTATCCTTTTTTCCATTGTTTCATATGCATATATGCCCATAGTTACCCCAATTATAACAACCAGAGCAATCAAACCTTTTGTTAATTCTTTCATTCTGCCAACCTCCTTTTCATGAATGCTTCAAGCTTATTAAATGCTTCCTCCATTGTTTCAATGGGAGGAAGTATAACAGCTCTGAAATGATTCTTTCCATAAACAGGGCAGAAACCAGAGCCATGAACAAATAATACATTTGCATTGTTCAGCACATCAATAACAAATTCCTTGTCATCTTTCCATACGCTTTTCTCAATTTTTGGGAAAATGTAAAAAGCTCCCTGCGGTTTTGCTGTTGAAAGACCTTCTATTTCATTTATCCTCTTGTATGCAAAATCCCTCCTTTTTCTAAGTGTATCCACCATCTCCTTTATATGATGCTGACTCCCTCTCAAAGCAGACACCATTGCAAGCTGACAAACTGAATTTGCACACAATCTCGCCCTTGCTATTCTGAGATATGCTTCTTTAAGTTCTTTAAGTTCATTATTTGCACTAAATAATGCATAACCGACTCTCCATCCTGGAACTAAATAAACCTTTGAAAATCCGTTGAATGTGATAACTGGTACATCATCAGTAAGGCAGGCGGTGGCACAATGCCTTCCTTCAAAAACAATATCATCATAAATTTCATCAGATACAACAACAATTCCATGCTCTCCTGCAACATCTACAATTTCCTTTACAACCTTTTCAGAATATAGAGCACCTGTTGGGTTATTTGGATTTATAATAACAATACCTTTTGTTTTTTCATTAATCTTTTTTCTTATATCATCTACATCAGGTTGCCAATTTTCCTCTTCCAGAGTTGCATAAGGAACTGGTTTTGCACCATTAAATGCTGTTATTAAATTATATGGAGGATAGGTTGGCCCTGGAACAAGAAGTTCATCTCCATTATCTAAACATGCAGATAAAAAAATCTGAAGAGCTTCAGTCACTCCTGTTGTAATGCATATGTCATCAACATCATAATCAAGACCATTTCTTCTTTTTTCTCTATTTGCAATTTCCTTCCTCAAAATTTCATAACCCTCTGATGGTGCATATCCATTGTATCCATCCAAAGATGCTTTGTAAAGTGCATCCTTCATATGCTGGGGAGTGTCAAAATCATAAGCTATTGGATCCCCTATATTCATTTTAAGAACTTTTATACCCTTCTTTTCCAGTTTCCTTGCATATACTACAACTTCTCTTATGGCATATGAAATTCCCTGTGCTTTTTTTGAGGGAGTTATCATAAAAGGTGATAACTTACCAAAATAAATATTTTACACATAATCTAAAATTAAACCAAAAAAATTAAAAGAATAAATTTTATAATTATCCATGAATAAAAAAAATGTTTCTGTCCCGCTTATAATATTAATAATAGTTGTATTTTCCTATGCTGGAATTAAAAAATCTTATGAAAATGAAATAGGCATTTTTTCAATATCTTTAAATTCTTCCAATCCTGTTGCATCATTTAACTTCCAGATAAATGGCTATTCGGTTATGCTGGATGCATCTTCTTCATATGATGATGGAGAAATTTTAAACTATACATGGGATATGGGAGATGGTAGCATTGCATATGGAAAAATTGTTTATTATAAATATTCTGCTGAAGGAGCTTATATGGTTTGCCTTACAGTAAAAGATAATGACAATAATGAAAACTCCACGTGCAAAAAAATATTCATAGATTTAACTCCCCCATTCACAACTCATAGAATCATTCCTTCCTCGCCAAATGGAAAAAAGGGATGGTATACAAGCAAGGTTAAAATAGAGTTAATTCCTTCTGACAATCTCTCTGGAATAAATGCAACATTCTATAAGATAAATGGAAAAAGATGGAAAATTTATGAAAACTTTATTGAAATTAGTGAAGATGGATATCACGAAATAAGCTATTATTCCGTAGATAATAATGGAAATGAAGAGAATGAAAAAAGATTTGAAATAAGAATTGATGCAACAGAGCCATACACCATATGCACATTTTCTAGGAACGAGAGCAATGGATGGTTCACCAAACCAGTTAGCATCTCTTTAAATGCAATAGACAATTTCTCTGGAGTCGAAGAAACATATTGCTCAGTTGATAGTGAAAGTTTAGAAAAGTATGAAGAAATAATAAATCTTGGAGAAGGAATTCATATGATATGCTACTTTTCAATTGACAGAGCAGGAAATGCTGAAGGGATAACGAAAAGAGAGGTAAAAGTAGATAAAAACCCTCCAGAAATAAAATTAAAAAGCCCTTTAAATGGAATATATGTATTCAATAAAAAAATTTTTAACTTAAATTCAACTGTTGTTATAGGAAATATAACAATATATGCTGAAACAAATGATTATCTCTCTGGAGTGAAAAAAATTGAGTTGTATTTAAATGGAGAATACAAGGCAAATTCAACTTCTTCTGAACTGAAATATGAGATAGATGAAAGATATTTTGGAATATATAGAGTGAAAGTTGTTGCAGAAGATTTTGCATCAAACTATGCAAGCATCGAAAAAAATATTTTCATGTTAAATCTCAAATAATTCATATTCTCTTTCACCCATTAAAAGATTTTCTGCTTCTTCGATTTGAACTAATCCATTTATACCATGAACTTCATAAAATATATCTTTTTTTGCAACATCGCAAACTAAATCATATGATGCCTTGTCTATTGCAACAGCATCTGTAGACGCAAGTATACCTATGTCGTTTATAAGTGGTTTATCTGCAAATGAACAGCAATCACATCTTGGAGTTATGTCCATTAAAAAATTAATGAAGTATGATTTTTCCAGAAATTTCTTCAGAACAGCCTTTGCTGAAATCGCAACTCTTCTCTGAAATTTTTCTGCAATTTCATCTGTCAAATAAAAGCATCCTTCCTCACACAAAACTGTACATGCCCCACACCCTGTGCATTTTTCATATTCAATAAATATTTTGCCATTATCTTCTGAAATTGCGCCAGCGGGGCAGAAAGTTAGGCATTTCATGCATAATATGCATTTTGCTTCATCATAAAGTGGCTTACTGGCTTCATGTTGCCATATTTTTCCATTTTTACTGCAACAGCCCATTCCAAGATTTTTTATCGCTCCTCCAAATCCAGCCATTCCATGCCCTTTGAAATGACTCAATACAATTAAAGAATCTGCCTCTACTATTGCTTTTGCCACACCTATTTCATGTCCTTCTATGCTTAAAATTTCTTCTTCTCTGCCAAACAAACCATCTGCTATTATTACAGGGCAACCCATTGATGAGATGGAGAAACCATTTATAGAGGCGGTAATTAAATAATCCACCGCATTTCCTCTCTTTCCCCCATACAAAGTCGTTGTATCTGTCAGGAATGGTTTCCCTCCTTTTGTTTTAACAAAATCAACCACCTTTCTTACAAAAATAGGTCTTATGTATCCTGTATTGCCTAATTCACCCATGTGAAGTTTTATTGCAACAATATCTTCCTTTTCAATGAAATCAACCTTTTTCATGAACTTTTCAACGGAGAGATGCAAAGCATCTTTTGCATAGGGCGTAGAAGCTGATTTGAAATACACATCTGCCATACCCCAATATTAAATTTTCATTTATATGATTAACCATAAACAAAATTTTTTTCAAAGCATATTTTATATACAATCTTGGAGGAGATTATGTGATAGAGAAGAGCAGATTTTGTTACAATTCCAAAATTTTTCCCAAAAAATTTTTTAATTATATTTTTTAAAGAGAAGAAATCCTCAGTTATTTCATTTATTCCATCATATATTTCCTGAGGAGTAAGTTTTTTTGGCTGGAACACAACATGATATAAATCATATTTACTCCAATCCTTGGTGAGAATTCTTTTTTCACTCTCAAGTTTTTTGAAGAGAGGAGTTCCAGGAAATGGAGTTAGAATATTTACCCCAATTGAATCTATATTCCATCTATAAAGCATATTTAATGTATGATTAAATGTATCAGGGGTGTCATCATCAAATCCGAATACGAAAGAGCCAATCAGTGCCATTCCACAATCATTTATCTTCTTAACAATTTTTCCATATTCCTCTATTTTATTCGACTTTTTACCAATTTTTTTAAGCGTATTTGGAGAAACTGATTCAAATCCAACAGCCCAGGCAACACATCCTGCATTATAGGAAATCTCAAGCAATTCTTCATCTCTTAAAAGAGCATCTGCGTTTCCGAAACATGCAAATTTTTTATTCAGATGCTTTATTTCCCTGAATAATTCTTTTGTATATTCCATATCTAATGTGAGAGATGAATCATAGAATACAAATCCTCTGCATTTAATTGATTCAATTTCTTTTACAACTCTTTCAACTGGCTTTTTTCTAAATCTGCATCCCATTGGAGAATTAGAAATTGAACAAAAATTGCATTTATATATACAACCTCTCGTTGCCTCCACACCCCTCATAACAAAAAATCCATTATAATGTGAAGAGGGAGAGGAAATGAAGGAGTTGTTCGCTGGAGATATATAAAATGAGTTTAATTCATCTTTTTCTGCATCTTCCAGAATTTTCTTCCACACCCCTTCTGCCTCTCCAATTACAACTGCATCTGCATGCTTTTTTGCTTCTTCTGGCAGGGCAGTTGGATGATATCCTCCAAGGACGACTTTAACACATCTCCTCCTAAATTCATCCGCAATTTCATATGCATGGAGAGCAGTTGATGTAAATGTTGAAATTGCCACAATATCATAATTATCACTATACCTAATTTTTCTATAATTTTCATCTATGATTGTTAATTCATGACAATCATCTGTTAAAGATGCAATGCATTGAAGAGTTAGTGGAGACCACATTGTGAACTTCATAATCAATTTTTCATATAAATTGGCATCTGGCTTTATAGAAGGCATAATAAGCAGTATCTTCATACTACCACTTTTTGAACGTTCTTTTTATGAACGTTAATAAAATGGATGTTAATTTATAAACTTTTCTAAAAGCATTTATTGATGAATTTTATAAGGAAATATGAACATGAAAAGTATCTTGGTTGCTTTCGTTTTTATTATTATTTGCAACACAGTAACTTTTTCAACAGAGAAATGTTCTGGAAAAAGCCCTATTACAATAAAAATTGCACTCCTTGATTCTTTCATTCCATCCTTTACTTCTCCAGATGAAATGTATGAGATATTGAATAGATATTCATGGGAAGTAAATGAAATATGCTATGAATTCAGGGTAAAATGGATTAAAGATTTTCAGATAGTAGATGGTGTTCTCAGGAAAGAAAATTTTTCTGTTTTAATTATACCTGGGATTGGGAAAGAATTCTGGAGAATTTTAGATGATGAAAACCTTTCCAGATGGAAAAATGAAATAAGAAATTTTATCGCAGATGGAGGAGGATATTTTGGCACATGCGGAGGAGCAAATATTGCATCTCTTGGATTGTTGTCTCCAGAAAATAGAGGGTGGAAAAGCTGGACAGTATGGGAATGGTTTATGAACAAATCTGCTTTGGGTATTGCTCCAGTCAAATCTTATCAGGATATGGCTGATCCCATTGCCTGTAGCACGATTTGGAAAAACCCTTCCAGAGTAGGAATGTCTGCATATGTGTGGTATAACCTCTCCATTAATGGAACAGGAATTTGTCAGAAATGCAAAATAAATACAAATCATCCAATATTTCAGGGATATGAAAAAGATGAAAGAATAATAAGATGGGTTGCTGGTCCCGCTCTACTGCCTCTTGATAAAAATGTTACAATTCTTGCAGAATATCCTGACGAGAATATTTCTGGACCAAATGGCAACAAAAGCACATGCATCCATGCATGGAAATATAAGCTCAATTCATTTGATTTCTGGCAGATGGAGGATGAAATCATAGAAACACACATCGCAGGGAAACCCTGTGCAGTATCATGCAGATATGGAAAAGGAAGGATCGTGATATTTGGAAATCACCCCGAACACCCAGTATGGAAAGGAGGAAAAATTTTTGAGAGAGATACACATAAAAATCGTCTCTTTTTTAAAGGGCTTTTTCACTGGAAAAATAGAGAATATTTGCCTGCTTCATACAACTGGTGGATTGTTAGGAGAAGTGTTGCATGGTGTGCAAAAATTTCTGATAACATGCTTCCTCCAATTGAAGATTTTGGCAAAGATAATCTTATTAAATAGAATATATTACTAAACAATGAAAAAAGATAGACAGGATGTAGTTTACAAAATTTTCCGACTTTTGAGGGAAAATGCAATAAAAATTATTATGGCGATAAGGGAAAAAGAAAGGATAAGATGGAAAGAGCTTCAGGAAATTACAAAATTACCGACAGCCACCTTTAACAGAGCATTATCTGCTCTCCAGGAAGTTAATTTCATAAAAAAGGATGGACATTTTTATACTCTAACTTGGACAGGAAAGCTTGCAACAGATGGTCTTCTATTATTGGGATATCGCATGGAAGAGGAGATGGAAGAAGTGGAGGATATAGTTGCTGAAGAACTTCTGGCAAAGGACATTACTATGGCAATAATTCTCCTTTTGTTTGTAAGTTTGAGAAGGAGGGGAAAACTCAATATAGAGAAATTTGAGAAGGAGATGAAAAATGAGATGAAGGTGATAAAGGAGGTTTTTAAGGGATATGAGAAAGAGGGATATATAGAGATAATGGAAGGGCAGATTTTTGCAAAAGATAAGATAAAAGAGATGGATATTGGCAAGTTATTTCAATGAAGGGAAGTTATTTGCTTTTAATCGAAGTAAAAGAAGGAAAAAACATAAAAATAGGAAAGATTGGGGAGATTTATTTTCCAGAGGGATATTACATTTATGTTGGTTCGGCAATGAATAATATAGAAAAAAGAATTGCAAGACATATTAAAAAAAATAAAAAAATGAGATGGCATATTGATTATTTGATTGAGAAAACAGATTTAATAGAAATTTTTTATAAGGAATGTAGGGTAAGGGAAGAGTGCAGTATAGCAGAAAAATTTTTGATTAATGGATTTTTCAGTATAAAAAAATTTGGGGCAAGCGACTGTAAATGCAGAAGCCATTTATTTTACACAAAAAATAAAGATGAATTTTACAAATTAGCAGAGGAAATTGGAATGAAAAGAATGTAGATTATTTATATAAAAGCCATATACATTTATGGAAGAGTTCACATACTCAAAAGCAGGAGTTGATATAAATAAGGAAGAAGATGTTGTATCCAGGATTTTGAATATAATTGAATTCAAAAAAGATATGGTAGAAGTCAATGGAATGAAGCTGGTTTTATGCACTGATGGAGTTGGGAGTAAAGTTATTGTTGCAAATGAAATGAAAAAATGGGATACAATAGGCATAGATTGCATAGCAATGAATGTGAATGATGCCTTGGTGATGGGTGCACGCCCAATCGCCTTCGTTGACTATCTTGCAATGGAAAAAATGGATGCAGGAATTGCAGAAGAAATATCGAAGGGGCTTAAAAAGGGGGCTGATGACTCTGGTGTATTGATAATTGGAGGAGAAACTGCAACTTTGCCAGAGATAATAAGCGGTTTCGACTTGGCAGGAACTTGCTTAGGTGTGGTGGAAAGAGAAATCCCATCCGGCATGGAGGAGGGAGACGTAATAATAGGTTTGAGAAGCAGTGGAATTCATTCAAATGGATATACGCTTGCAAGAAAAGTTTTCACTGAAAATGGATATTCATTCCATGATGAAATTGATGAAATTGGAGTTATTGGATATGCTCTGCTTGAGCCAACTAAAATTTATGTAAAAGAAATTTTGCATTTGTGGGAAAATGTTGAAGTTAAAGGAATAGCACATGTAACTGGAGGGGGATTGAGAAAGGTAAAAAGATTGTCAAAAAAATTCTGTTTTGTTATAGAAAAACCCATGCCTCCTCAACCAATATTTAAGATTATTCAAAAACTGGGAAAAATATGCAATGAAGAAATGTATCAGACATTTAATATGGGAATGGGAATGGCTGTTGTAGTTGGAAAAGAAAATGCAGATGATGCACTTGAAATATTAAACAAATATTGCGTTGCAGAAATTGTTGGAAAAATTAAAAAAGGGCAAGGAGTTGAAATTCCAGAACTTGGATTGAAAGTTTAACTCATTTTAAAAGCATTATTATGAACATCCATAGCAGCCATTCATCATCAATTAAAATTGAATAAAAAATTCTTGGAGGATTTTTGTAGCAGAAAAATAATAGATAAGCATAACCATATGCTACCCATAGAATCAAAATCAGAAGCAAAGAAGAGAATTCATTTAAGAAAAGATATATCCATATTAATAGCAGGGTGTTTAGAATAAACAGAATCATTATTGTTTTCTTCTTTCCTATAATGTTTGGAACAGTTTTTATATTTGCAACAGAATCGCCTTTTACATCTCTTAAATCAAATAGAATTGTATTCACCATTCCTTTTAGAAATATGAAAGAGAAAACTGCAATAAAATAAATATTATTTTCGTAAAAAATAAATGGCAATAGAGATGCCTCTATTGCCCAAGAAAATGAGATTGATATATTTTTTCCTAGAAAAACTTTTTTTAATCTGAAATTTCTTATTTCTATACTATAAATTATCCCTACAAATAGAGGTATTAACAAAATTAATACGCAAATTGGCTTAACCATGTAAGCAAGTAAAAGAGAAAGAAAATAGGAAGAAATGAATAGCATGTAAACAATTTTTTTATGAGATATTAATTCCAGGCGCTGTGGCTGATTCATAATATCTTCTTTTACATCTGTAACCATATTCAGAGAATAAATGCTGAAAGTAGCCAGAAAACCGCTCAGGAGTAGATATAATGGAGGAGAGATATCAAAGAAAGAAAATGAAATATACATTACTCCAACACAACTTAATGCAACGTTGATTGTGGAGAATATTGGAGAAATATAGACACTATACTTCTCCTGAATCGATTTTTCTAGCTCTACTTTTGTAGTATTCAAAAAGGTCTCTACCCCACTTTATCGCCTCCTTATCAAAACTTATTAGATCCTGCGTCGGATCATACACTCCATCTTCTCCAAAAAGACCAAGAGAGAAAGCTGTATCTGTTACAGTAAATGCAACTGTTGGCACCTCCTGAATAACAAATAGAGATAAATTCTTGTTTTCTAGAACTTTTTTCAATCCTTCTCTATCTATATTCTTTAATTCTTCAAAAACTTCTTCTGTAATAACCAAGTTTACTTTTGTTTCTCTCTTCAAAAGTTTTGTGACCATTGATACGAATGCATCA
This sequence comes from Thermoplasmatales archaeon, assembly GCA_011052825.1. GTDB lineage: Archaea > Thermoplasmatota > E2 > UBA202 > JdFR-43 > DRIF01. The sequence goes on along the minus strand of DRIF01000068.1, from coordinate 2,854 downwards.
ACAAATATTGGGCTTACTCCATAAAAAACTTTCGCTTTTTTTGTTAGTTCTAAATATATTGACAAAGTTTTGAAAACATTTCTTATGCTTGATGTCAAGAGTTCATGAGTATAAATCATATGTATATTTGATATAAATTCTTCTGGAATTCCATCAATTAAATGTCTTACCCAGAAATCTTTGCTTTTCTCCACCGTATAAATTGTCTTTATCATTTCTAAAAGCTTCATAGTTATTATTTTTCCTATGGCTGTTAAGTGATACCCATCTGTTTTTTCAATCAGAATTTTTTCCTTTTCCATGTCTCTCGCTGCATGTATTACAGTTGAGGCACCTACTCCAAGCTCATCCTTTAACTGCGTTGATGTTTTTGGTTTTTCCAGCAAGCTTGCCATCATTTTTATCCTCACTCCAGATGTTGTAACAAATTTCAGGTTATCTTCTATTTCCTCATAAATTTTGGATATGTCATCCATGACTCAATATTGCCTCACTATATTTATAATGTTTGATATTGTATATATTGTAACCGCTCAACAATTTTGTTCTATTAAAACAAAAAAGATTGCATTTTAATTGCAAAATAATATGATAAATTTTATATATTTACTTCATTTTTCCTTTTTAATGGAAAGAGCAGAGAAATTTGCTTTAATATGTGCAATTTTACTTCTTTCGGCGGGATTTGCTTCTTCTCTATATCTAAAAAAAGTGAAGGAAAAAACAGAGAAGTTTCTTGAAGAAGGATATATAGAAGTGAATGGCGTAAATTTAAGCATAGATGAAATATTTGAGGAATGCTTAGAAAAAGAGATTTCAACATTTAAAGGAAATTATACAGGCATTCCTCTTTCATGTATTATGAATATGAGTGGCATCGAAAATCCTGATGAACATGAATACACCATCATAGGAGCTGATGGATATTCACAAACATTTTCTTGGGGAGATATTGAAAAAGGTATATTAACGAGAGAAAGAAAAACAATTTTCCCTCATCTTCCCGGAATGAAATGGGTGAAGGATGTTATAAAAATAGAGGTGAATTAAATGAAAAAATTGCTGGCAGGCACAATATTATTCGGCTCAATATGGGGATTGCTTGAATGTTCTCTTGGAGATTGGCTACATGGGTATGGATTGAGTGCAATTATGGCAAGCATAGCAGTATTTTTAATGGCTGTAACACGCCATATTTACAGGGCGCCTGGCATGCAGGCGAGTATGGCTTTAATCGCGTCTCTACTCCGCCACTTCAATCCTATGGGAACATGTTTGGTGTGTGCTTCAATAGCAATATTTATAGAAGGACTTGCCTTTGAAATCATATGGCTTCTTCCGTGGAGAAAATATCAGAGTTATACAATGAAGGTGAGTATGGGGGTGATATCATTTTATTCGATATATGCAATTGGATATCTCTCAACGCAGATTTTAACTCCTCTCCTTACCTCAAAATTTTATTTCGGCAATCTCATTGGAGTAATTCCTAAAATACTGGCGGGGGCTACAATAGCTGGAATTATTGGAGGATTTGCTCTCCCTGTGACATATCTTCCACTCAAAATTAAAATAAAAGATAAATTTTATTATCCAATTACAGCAGTAGTCACATTATTCTGCTGGATAGCAGTTATTTTAGGCGTATGAAAATTTTATTTACTGGAGAAAGAGAATGTGGCAAAAGCACATTAATATATGAAATTTTCAAAAATTGTGAATGCGGGGGAGTTGTATGTGTTCCAGTTTTTAAAAAAAATAAGATTATAGGAAAGGATGCTATAAATATGGCTGATAAAAGTAAGGAAATTTTTTGCAGGATTCATGAAGAAGCTGACTTTTATGGAATAAAAACTGAAAATTATGTAATAAATGAAGATGGAATTAATTTTTGTATTGACGCTCTTGAAAATGCATTTGATAAAGATTTAGTTATTATAGATGAATTTGGCTTCCTAGAAAAAAAGGGATGGGGAATATACTCTGTTGTTGAAAAACTGATTAAAAATGAGAAAAATTTGATTGTAATAGTGAGGAAGGAAGTTGAAGAATATTTTCTTAAAAAATTTCCCTATGATTTTAAAAGGATATATATGAGAATGTAGCAAACATGCATTTGCATTAACAGAAACTTTTATTTCCCGTAACGCTGTTATGAGGAAAGATGAAAAAATTGGATGAGTTTAACTTAAAAGGAATTAAAGGTATTATACACTATGAAAGCAACAATTTTATTGTATGTGCTCATGGACTGTATTCAAATAAGAACAGTAAAAAATATTTGGAGCTTGCAGAGCTTGCAAAAAATGAGGGCATATCATGTGTGAGATTTGATTTTAAAGGATGTGAAGAGAGTAGGGGAAATTTTTCTTACAGTTTGAAGGAAAGATATATTGATTTGAAGAATGTTATAAATTATGTTGAAAAAAAATTTAAAAATGCGAATTTTTCTCTATTTGGCTCATCTTTTGGAGGAATGGTGTCAATAGCATATGCAGGCAAAAATAATGTTAAATCTATAGCAGTAATGGCAACTCCAGTAAAAATAGAATTGGAAAGTAGAGACCATCCAATAATTCAGGTTTAAGCCCAGATTTTTTGTTTTAATTCCGTTGAATTTTGCTGAAGATTTAGCAAAATTTTGTTCAATACAAAATAAAAAATGAATGAAAAGATGGGAATTCTTTAATTTTCTCTATATTCCCAAATAATTGTTTATCTCTGGTTATAGCAATTTGTATCGTTCAGCGTAATTTCAGCGTAAATTTACAAATAAATTGCACCAAGCTTTATTTTTGAAATATTGAATGATGTTATGATGGCAAGCAATCAATATTACCCCTTTCAACTTATT
>DRIF01000067.1 GCA_011052825.1 Thermoplasmatales archaeon | reverse complement strand
CATCCAGTAACAGCCGAAAGATGGAAAGATTTAATCGAAGATGAAATGAGAGAGAAGAAAAAAATTGAAAGATTAGTAAGAGATTGTTTAATGTACTATGCATCAATGAAATTTTTAATCATTCTTTTTTCAGTTACAGCACTATCTTTCACTCATTGTTTTATAGAGAAAATAGGATTTTTTGTAATTTTAGATGATGAAGATAAATGGAACTGGAACAACTTCTCTTTTTATTGCTGTTAGCAAAAACAGGTCATGCTAACAGCAATTTTTAGCTAACATGCGGAGATACTGAAAAGAGGAAATGGCCTAGTCAATAAAGGGTCAATAAAATTTTCAGAAGAGAAATTTGTCTAATTTATTGAATGATATAGAAATCAGATATTCCGCAAAATTCTAATGGCAGATTTTATATACCAAAAACAATAATATTATTATGAAGATGGTATCAGCTTTTTTGGTTGTATGTATATTTGTACTATCATACAATGGCATTGTTTTTTCAAAAAATATGCAAAATTATGACTATGTCATAATAACAACGGATGATTTGCAAAATTCTCTCATTAATTTTACACAATGGAAAGAAACAATGGGTTATAATGTTAAAACAGTAACAACTTCATGGATAGAATCAAATTATAAGGGCAATGATATACAGGAAAAGATAAGAAATTTTTTGATAGATAAATATGAAGAATGGGGGATAAATTATGTTTTGATTGCTGGAAGCAGAAATAAAATCCCAATGAGAGAATGCTACCCACTTAGAGATTATCATGAAAATGATTATATGGTACCCACTGACTATTATTATGCTGATTTAACAGGAGATTGGGATGGTGATGGTGATAGTTATTTTGGAGAAATAACGCAGGATAAACCAGATTTTTATCCAGAAGTTTATGTTGGGAGAATGCCAAGTGATGACACAGATAAGATGAAAAGTATGTGCGAACGTATAATAAATTTTGAGAAAAACAATGGAGCATGGAAGAAAAATGTGTTGTTGCTGGGGGCCATAATTTTCTATGAAAACCAGTCACAGGCAGGATATAAATTGCATCGTTCAGATGGTGCGACATTAATGGAGGAATGTCGCAAAGATATTTTTGAACCTAATGGGCTTTTATGTACCACCATGTATGAAAAGAAAGGGATAAGACCATCTATCTATGAATATGATTATCCACTAAATCACTCCAATGTTTTATCTGAGTGGAAAAAAGGATATGGAATTGTTAATATGCTAGGTCATGCAAGCAATGTCCAAATAGATAGACTAGTTTGGGACCATGACGATGGAAACAATATTCCAGAATATCCAGGAGAATTAAAGTATATTCCTTTTCTACGAGGCTCTGATAGTGATGATTTAAGTATTGAAAAACCACCCATTGTATATACAAGTGGATGCTATCAGTTATGGACTTCAAGAAATATTGGGAGAGTTTTTATGGAAGATGGTGCTGCGGTTGCATTTATAGGCTCAACTGCTGGAAGCTGGTATAATATCAGCCTTATATGGAATAATGAAGATGATGGAGGCACTTATTCAATTAATTACTATTTTTTCTATTACCTCATTAATTATCATCAGAAATGTGGGAATGCATTATACAACTCAAAAGAATATTATTATAACAACTTCATATTCACAAGAAACAATCGAGAATGGATTTTCAGATGCTACGACAACCTTTATGGATTCAATTTATATGGAGACCCCTCTATGGGGCTGAGTAATGAAAAAGTAGATGCAAATCCGCCAGAAGTAAGCATTCAACAACCAGAAAACGGAATATACATTTTCGGGAATAAAATAATTCCATTTCCGGTTCCACTAATAATTGGGAGTATAAATGTAAAAGCGACCGTTTCAGACGAAAGTGGAATCGAAAGAGTTGAATTTTATCTGGAGAATCATTTAAAAGCAAGTATGGAAAAAGAACCCTATGAGTGGGAATATAATGGAATTGGATTTCATAAAATAAAGGTTGTTGCTATAGATTCAAACGGAAACATAGGTGGAGCTGAAATAAATGTATTTAGTTTATAATTATCACTACAATATTAATTAAATAAAAGAATCTCCCCAGTTGCAAATAGGATGGAGATTTGTTAACGAAAGTATCGTGATGATAACGTGAATGTTTTGCTTGGTAAAAAGAAAAGCCAGAGAAAGCGATAAAATATATGAAATGAGGCAGAAAAATATGGAATGAAAATCCTTCCTAACTCATTCCTTTTAATATCTATCATATTTAGAAAAATTCATTTAATGGAGTGAATAAAAGAGAAAAATCAAATGACTAAAAAGTTACTCATAAATCCATTTCTCGTCATCTATGGAATAATCAATAATTTCATCCTCTTTAAACCACAACGCAATTTCCTTTCTTGCAGTTTCCTTTCCATCGCTTGCATGAATTATATTTCTCCCAATATGTTGTGCATAATCTCCTCTTATTGTTCCTGGTTGAGCTTTTTTTGGGTCTGTTGCTCCAACCATTTTTCTTATGTTTTCTATTGCATTTTCTCCCTCAACTACCATTGCAACCACTGGACCAGATGTTATGTATTTAATCAATCCTTCATAGAATGGTTTTCCTTTATGTATTTCATAATGCCTTTCTGCCATTTTTGTAGAAACTCTCAAAAATTTCATTGCAACTACTTTCAATCCAGATTCTTCTATTCTCTGCAGAACTTTCCCTATTAACCTCCTTTGCACACCATCTGGCTTTATCATAACAAAAGTTCTTTCAGCATTCATGTTCTCTTAATATAAAATTTTGTCCATCTGACTTTTTTTGGGTCTCTCTTCAGTTTGAGAAGATTTTTCCTGCATTTACTTGAGCAAAAATAATATATTTTTCCATCTTTCCTTACATACATTGTTCCTGTTCCAGGTTCTATGTCATTACCACAAAAATTGCATTTTTTAGCCATTATTTCACGCTCAATCTTCTTGCCTCCCTCTCTGATTCTCTGAGCATTAATATATCTCCCTTTCTTACTGGACCCATAACATTCCTTGTAATAATTCTATTTTTATCCTTGCCTTCCAAAACTTTAACTCTAACCTGTATAACCTCTCCACACATTCCTGTTCTTCCTATTATTTCAACAACCTCTGCAGGAATACCCTCATCAGCCATATTATCCCTTTATATCACTAATCTTTTTAATAATTTCTGCCAGCAATTCTTTTCCCTCTCCCTCGTCAATTATTGCAACTGATGCAGATGCCACCTCCAGTCCTGATGCTCTTCCTAGTTCATCTTTGGAAGGAGCATATGCATATGGAATATTTTTTTCCTCGCATAGATAAGGTATGTGAGCAAGTATTTCTTCAGGTGAAACATCTGTTGCCATCACAACGAGTTTTGCCTCTCCTCTTTCAATTGCTTTCGTTGTTTCATTTGTTCCCTTTCTAATTTTTCCAGTATCTCTTGCTTTCTCTATCAGCTCATACACTTTTTTTGTTAACTCTTCGGGTACTTCAAATCGCACATACATTGGCATTTATATCGCCTCCTATCATAGGCAAAATGGAATATAGAAGATATATATAAGCATGCTGGTTGAATCAATCCATAAGATATTTTTTTGCAAGTTTGAGTAATGAGGGTTTTTTTAAAACCTTCTTTATAAAGAAACTCAATTTTGCCTGGGTTAATGCATATATATCCTCCCCCTGTAGAATATCTGCCAGAAGTTCAAAATCACTGTCTTCAAGTTTTTCCAAAAAAGCTCTTAATTTCATCAATTTTTTTGTTTTTTCTTCATATTCTGAATCCCACATTTTCTGATATTCCATCAATTTTTCTGTGGAAAAATCTTTTTTTCTTATTGCATTATCTGCAACCTTGCTTGCCATGATTGAGGAATGTATAGCCCTCGTTATACCTCCTCCATGAATTGGATTTACAAGCTGTGCCGCATCTCCAACAAGCATTACGCCCTCTGCCACCATTTCTGTAAAATGGGCTACTGGCACCCCGCCTGCATTTATTTCAATTGGCTGAGCATTTCTGAAAAATTCCTCTTTTTCTCTTATGAATTTTATTAAATAGCCATATGCCTTCATTTTCGCGCCTTTTTCGAGTATCCCGAGTCCAACATTGGCTGAAAATGCCTTTGGAAAAATCCATGCATAACCAAGAGGAGCTACATCTCTCCCAAAAAATATGTGAATATGCCTTTCATCTGCATTAACATTTGCCATTTCAAATTGTATTCCAGAATGATAGTCAGTTATTTTATTGACTGTTTTCAATCCAGCCCATCTGCCTACTTTGCTTTCTACTCCATCTGCACCTATAACAAGTTTTGTCTCCACTTCTTCCACGCCTTCAATGCTCTTTATTTTAACCTTCCATTTTCCATTATCTCTTTTCATTAAAATTGCTTGAGTTTTTACCATATACTCTGCCCCATTTTTTATTGCCTCTGAAGCAAGCCACTTTTCAAAGATTTTTCTTTCTATGACATAGCCCTCCATTTCTTCTCCTTCCATTACAACCTTTTTTCCAGATGGAGAATACAAACTTGCACCCTTTATTTTTCCATATATGCAGAGTGGGTGAATTTTTATTCCAAATTTATCAAATCCATGTTTTGTTATACCTTCTGCACATCTTTTTGGGGTTCCAATTTCCTGCTTCTTCTCCACAACCATAACATCGTGTCCTTTTATTGCCAGTTCTTTTGCAAAAACGCTTCCTGCTGGTCCCGCCCCCACAACCAGACAATCCTTTTTCATTTTATTCCTCCATAGCCCCAACAGGGCAGAATTTTATGCATATTTGACAGTTAATGCATTCATCACTTATCTCAATTCTAGTTTCATACAATGTTATTGCATCAACAGGGCATACACCAACGCATCCAGCACAATAAAGGCATTTATCATAATCCACTCTCACCATGTTTTTTCCTCCACTCTTCAATTGGAATGGAAAATCTTTTTTCTACTTCTTCCCTATATGTTGGTCCAGTATTATATGCACAGAATGGAATTATTCTCCCATCTGGAGTAACATAGTGAATTCCGCATCTCATAACACGCTGTATGTCGTAGTTGTATAAATCCTGGAAATGCATGCTTCCTAAATACAATGAACGCCAGTGGAATTCTGCAAGAGTTCCTTTGTCTCTTTTTCCAAGAAATTCTCTTATAATTTCCTTTATTTTCATTCCTTCTGGTGCATTCTTCTCATCAATATATTTCAGAAGTTTCAGAGCTTTTGCAGTTCCCTTCACTTTTGCAATTTTTGAATCCTTTATTGATTCAGCAATCTTTTTTGCATCCTCCAGAAAACCATCAACATCAACAAAACGTGTTATTGGTATTATTTCATCTCCTCTAACAAAAACATAAGTAGCCATCCCGCAATGGGGATGTATGGTGAATTCAGCTCTATATACTCCATCCATTGCAGAAGCCATTTCAAATAATGGCACAACGCATGGCACAGGATACCAGTCAGATTTTTTTATTAACCCGTCTGTCTCCTTTTCCAGTGCAGATGCAAGGTCCGGTATTGTAAAACGCTGTTTTTTTCTGTCTTCTTCATTTATCCTACCAGCAAAAGAAACTGGTTGAAAGTTTATTCCTCTGATAACATCTATATTTTCAACTGCAAACCAGAATATCTTCCCAATTTGGTCATCATTTACACCATTAACAACTGTTGGAACCAGAACAGTACTTAATGGCTTTGGCTTTGTATTTCTGCATGCTTCAACAGCTTTCTTTTTAACATCAAATAAATTTTTCCCTCTTGCAATTTTATAAACCCTCTCATCTATACCATCAAATTGCAAATATACAGTATGCAAGCCAGCATCAAGCATCTGCTGAGCAAAATTTTCATCCTCTGCAAGTTTTATTCCATTTGTTGCAACCTGAACCTGTGCAAATCCCATTTCGCGTGCTGTTTTCACCATTTTCAAAAAATCTGGATGAATTGTTGGCTCTCCTCCAGAGAACTGAACTGCATATGGTTTTGGCTCATTCTCCCACAATAATCTTAGCATAGCCACAACTTCTTTATAACTTGGTTCATACACATAGCCAGAAGCATTTGCATTTGCAAAACAAATTGGACATCTCAAATTACATCTGTTTGTTATATCTATATTTGCAAGGAGTGTCGGTGTTTTGTGGACATCGCATAAACCACAGTCAAATGGGCAACCATCAACTACAGGATATTTTGGATTTTTTACCTTCTGCTCTCTGCTCTCCCATTTCTCCGCCTTTAAAAACATTTCTGAATCACTCCAGTAAACATCTTCAAAAATGCCATGCTCGGGACACTCTTTTTTGATTATAACTTTTTTATCCCTCTCAAAAACATCTGCCTCTATTCTATTTTTACAAACTGGGCATAATGAAATGGTTTTCTTTGGCAACATTATGGCAATATTACCAAGTAATATTTTTATGTTTTGTTAAAATTGAATGAAAATGGATTTTTTAATATAAATTCAATATAAAATCCTGTATGCCCTCTGCCATGGGTTGCCAGTCTTTAAAAATCCAGTGGCAACCTTCATATATTTTGCACTCTGCATTATATTTTTCAGCCATTTTTTTTGGAGATGATAGGAAGGGACGATTTATCATTTTTTGTTGCTATAAAAAGTAGAGGACTTTTAATTCTTTTTTCATCCACAGCTATTTTATTCATCGCCAGTTCATATGCAACTATTGCAGAATCTTTCTCCAATTTTTCATATCCCATTCTTGCCCCCTCCTCTTCAAGACAGTTCATGAAAAATTTTCGTGAAGTAGAGAAATCTGGTTTAAATGGTTTCTTTACAATTACTTTTGGGAGATATTTAAGCGAGAAAAACAAAAATTTTTTTGGAAATTTTATGCCTTTTGGAGGAGCAGAACATATTGCAACTCCACCTTTTATTTCCTTTTCTTCAGCAACTTTCTGAACTATCAGCCCACCAAGAGAATGGCCTATAAGTATATCTTCTCTCCCCACAATTTTTTTAACTTTCCCTACATAATCTGCGAAAGAAACTTTTCTCAAATCCATGCCCTCTTTCAATTCCAAAGCTCTGCATTTAAAACCTTTATTATAAAAATAATTGATGAACAATCTCCAAAATTCTGCTTTTCCCCACATGCCGTGTATGAACAAAAGCATAACACAAAAATATTAAGATATTCAAAAACTTTATTGACTAAAAATTTTGATGTTCCCATGATGTTCATAAAATCCTTTACTATCTATTGAAATTATTTTTCCATTTATATTCAAAATTCCATATGCTCTTCCAAAAAGATAAGGTTTTCCAATATTTTTATATCCAATTATATATGTCCTGTCCATTTCAACATACATATCTATGCTAATATTCTCATTTTTTCCATATAAACGCAATTTTGTTGGTTTTTTAAAACCGCTTATTCGCCTCCATTCTATATAATCTATTTTTAACTTTCCATATGGAACAAAAATGTGCTTTGTTTTATTAACAAAATGAATTCCACCTTTCATTTCATCTTCTCCAGCTACTCCATATATTATTGTTCCATTATCAATGGCAAATTCTCCCCAATCCCAGATAAAATGTCTTTTTCTTGAAATACCCCAGTTATGGTCATGATAAGCATTTCCTTTTATTTCATATTCCTCTCCATTATAATTTACAATTGCCCTTCCCTTTCCATATGGAACTGCAACATACCATCCCGCCCACTGCCATTCTCCTGTTGAAGTAACACTTCCAAATGGCTTCCCATGAGATGACATATTCATTAAAATTTTTGTTCCACTTTTTTCATATTCTATAACGAATTTTCCGTTTTCCTCATAAAATTTATTTCCTGCTATACTCACATTACATTTTTCATAATCAAGATTATATTCGATAAAAGGATAGCATGTAATCATTTCGATGCTGTCATTTCTGTCAAAAATTGCAACAAAAACCCCAACAATACTCATTAAAGGATTATTTAAATTTCCAAAAGTAAAAAACATTGTGATTATGCTTTTTTCTTCATTCTTGATGTTTGCATACCACCATTCATACCAGTGCAATATATGACTGCTATTTTCATAGTACTTAAAATGGGCTGAATCATTCACATCATAAATATTGTTTTTAATTTCAACTTCATAGTTAAAATTTTCAAAATGAGTTTGGTTTTTATTTAAATTTGCAGGAGCGTTTGAAATTATAATAAAAATCAGGAGTAGATATATATATTTCATTCTATGAACTCTTTTATTCCAAGTTCCTCAAGTTTTTTTCTAGTTGGAATTCCATTTTTATCCCATCCTCTCGCATTAAAGTAGTCGAGAAGCATTTTTTCTTCCTCCTCCCTGCTCACATAACTTCCTTTTGAAACTCCCTCTGGTATCGGAATATGTATTTTGTCTGGAAGTTTACAATCCTCCTTTTTCCAGCCTGCCTTAATATTGAATATATGTTTTAGGTTGCAAATTCTTTCACCTATGAATAGTAGTTCATCTTCACCCATTTTTTTGCCTATGCTTGCTTCAAGCATCTCATCAAAATTAAGCAGGAATATTCCTCTTGAAAACTTGCATACGCCTAACGCATCATAAACTGCCATAAAATTTTCCATGTCAGCTATTTCTTTTCCTTTATTTTCGCTACTTAATCTGTCAACACCTTCATACTTCCAGAATTTTCCTGTAAGTTCTAGAGCATATGCTCCACTCCTTAAATGACAGGCTCCTCTTGGAGAGGACATGAACGCAAGAGCCATTCCCTTTATGCCCCTAACATCATAGGCAGGTGGTTCCATCCCACGAACATGAACTGCATATTTTTCTGCCCCCTTTCCAATTTTTTGAGAAGCAATTCTCACTCCATTAGCAAGTATATCTCCTATGCCATCTCTATAAGCTATTTTTTTCAAAATTTCAAGCAGTGCTTCCCCGTCACCAAATTTAATTTCAAGTCCCAAATCATCTTTTCCAATAACTCCATTTTCATATAAATCCATCGCAAATCCAACCACTCCTCCTGCCGAGATTGTATCTATTCCATATAAATCACAAATTTCATTTGCCTTTGCAACATATTCAACTTTCTCTATTCCGCAGTTTGAGCCAAGAGAAAATAGAGTTTCATATTCTATTCCATCAATTGCCCCTTTAAACTCTTTCATAACAAAAGCTTTACCACATGGCTTTGTGCATTGCAGGCATCCCTTATTTTTTATTGCATATCTTGGAGCCCAGTAATAAGGATCTATTTCCTTTCTGCCATCAAAAACACCTTCTCTCCAGTTTCTTGTTGGAAAAGTCCCTCTTTCATTGTTCATCCATTCTAAAAATTCACCTGTTCCATATTTTCCATCATCATTAAAAGAAGGATGATTTATCATTATCTCATAATATTTTTCAATCAATCTATACATTTTATCTGGTTTTGCAATCTTTATATCATTGTTCCCCCTAACAGCTATTGCCTTCAAATTTTTACTTCCCATAACAGCTCCCATTCCTCCCCTGCCAGCCTGGCGCTCCTCACAATCGATGCTGGCAAATCTAACCAGATTTTCCCCTGCTATCCCTATGCTTGCAACAATAAAGTCCCCCTCATCTTTTTTAATTTTCTCTGCAGTTTCTCTTGTTGTATTTCCTTGCAAATGTTCTGCAGATTTTATCAAAACATTATTGTCATCTATGAGCAAATATGAAAGTTTATCTGATTTTCCTTCTATTATCAAAACATCGTATCCTGCCTGCTTCAGTGCCAAACCAATCTGCCCCCCCATAACACTCTCATTCCATCCTCCATTTAATGCTGATTTTGAGAAGAATGCTGTTTTTCCCCCAGTTGGAACTCCGCTTCCAACAAAAAGACCGGGAGCAATTATTAATGCATTATCTGGAGAGAATGCATCTACTTTTGGGTTTACAATTTTATTCATAAAATATGCTCCAAAACCATCTCCACCAAGATATCTCAAAGCAACTTTTTCATCAAGTGGTTTTTTAATTCCTTCTCCAGTTGTTAAATCAACTTTCAATATATTTCCTCCATAACAAAACATTTTCACACCTCCATAACCAAAGCATTTTGAGAACAGAATTTGACACATTGCGGATCTCCACCGCACAAATCGCATTTATACGCCTTTTTTTCATGAATCCATACTGCATTTAGAGGACATGCCTTTTCACATGCCCTGCATCCAGTGCAGTTTTTATAATCAACATATACAGTTCCATTTTTTTTCTTCATTGCATCAAATTTGCATGCTTCAATGCATTCAAAATTGCATAAATTTCCGTGACTGCATACACTTGGAATATCCTCAATAACACTTTTCTTATGCACTCTTATGCCTGACTTATATTTATTTATAACATTCCAGTGCCATAATGAGCATACAGTTTCACAAAACAAACATCCACAACATTTTTCAGGGATAGCCTTCACATACATTGTTATGAAATGAAAAAGCAATTTATAATTTTTAAGGAAAAATTGCTGAATACGAGAATGATACACATGATTTTATAATTCCACAAAATCTAATGTTTTAAATAATTTTTAAAATTTACAAAATATATAAAAATATATAAATATACTATCCATATTACATATTTGGGTGAGAATAATGATAGAAGAGGAAAATATTGAATGGAAAACTATTCGTATAAGTGATGTAGTTTATGATTCTCTAAGAAAAAAAGGATATGTAGATGAAACATTTGATGATGTTCTTAGAAGATTACTTGGTCTAGAATCTCGAAATGTTTTAAAAAAAATAAAGGAGAAAATCGAGAAACTGAAAAAGGAAAGATCAGAAAAAGTTTATGGTGATGAAAAGTTTTTGGAGACAGCTAAAGAAATATGCCAGATAAGTGAAAATGATATCAAACTTAAGTTAGATATGAAAAACGGAGAATTGATATTTATGGTTGGTAAATATCCTTTCGCTTCGATGTCTCCAAAAACAACGACAACAGCTACTTTTGAAATTTCTTGGTGGTATAAAGATAGAGAAGGAAATACAATTGAAGAAAAGGATGTAATACCAGGCAATGATAGTTTTGCAAATTTTAAAAAAAAGATTATGCTAGATATACTCCCTAAAATCAAGAATGCATTTAAGATAACAAAAAAAATAGCCGAGGAGTATGAGGGAAAGGGGGCACTATGATATGGAAACTTCATAACAAATATGCCAAAAAATTGGGCGTATCAGAGGAAAAATCTAATTATGTTAATAGAATAGTGGATAACATAAATCTTCCTTTAGAGTATGTTGAATATGTTAAAAAAAGCGTCAGAAGTTTGAAAGGGAAGACTGCTTTTCCTTACGTAGTAGCAGATTATATGATAAACAGAGGACATGATGCTGGTAGAAGAGCGGCTAAAGAGATTACTAGCAAGATTCAATTAGATTTTTTAGCTCAAAAGGGAGAAGAGTATGTAAAAGCGTGGTATCTCCACCATGCTTTAGATATAATATGGGATAAAAATTTATTGGAAAATATCTCAAAATTAAAATCGATTTTAATGGATGATTTAGTTCAGATTTATCCCGATAGGATAAAATACTGTAATGAAATTATAAAATTTATTGAAGAAAACATAGAAATATTAAGGGAAGATATAAAGAATATTCATATTGAAAATACAAAAGAGAGAATGAGGGATACTGATAAGGAAGGAGAAAACTCTTTCTTTAAACCGTTTCATCTTGAGGGAGGGATAAAAATATGGTTTTTATGTAAGGATGCTGACAAGATACATGAACTTATTTTAAATAAATTTGATATTGATATTGCTTCATTTGAACGTAGGAAAACAAAAGAAGGAGAAGAATTGTGCTATATTTCTTTTACATTAAAAAGAATAAATAGCAAATATTATTTAACCAATCAACGTTTTGCAAAAATCCTTCCCGATATAATAAACACTCTTGAAAAAGAGGGATTTAACATTTGTGTTGATACTAAAAGCGGGTGGGACCCTGATCTAAAAATATATTGGCCACTTAATTGGAATGACATAGTGTTTACCCCAGAAAAAGAGGAGAGACTACAAGAGAGAAGAGAATCTTTAAGAGAGATATCACTTGAGAAAATAGCAAGAAAAGTTCAGTATAAACTGGAGAAGGAAAAATTATATACAGAATTAAAAAAACTTAAAAAGGAAGCAGAAAAATTAAAAAAGAACATGGAGGATGATCACAATTTAAAGGGAATAAATGAGCTCATTAAAAGAATTGATGAAGAAATGAGGAAAGTGAGAGATAATGACAAGGGAAAATAAAATTAGTAAAAAGACATACGGCCACATGGAAACAAAAAGAATAATTGTAGAATTGCCGGCAGTCCTTTTAGATGTAATTGATGTTTTTATAAAAAGAAAGATGAAAATGTTTACTTCATACTCGGAAATAGTAAATAAAGCACTCATAGGATATATTAAAGAGGTAATCGAAGAGTTAGAAACAATCGAAGAGTTAGAAACAGCAGAAACATGGGCAAAATTGCAAAAGATAGAAGCATTTATGGAGAAATTAAAAAAATATCGAAAGAATTAATTTTATGAAATAAGAAAATCAACTGATTGCTAATGTGTCAACATCATTTATTCAACTTCTTCTCTTTTGATTTTCAATGCTTCCCATATAACCAAAAACATATATAAAATGCCCTCTTTTTCTCTTGTGCATTGGGCAGATGTTGTTGCGCAAAAACTTGCAGAAAAAAAGAGAAAACATGTATTAGCAACTGCAATAACTCCATCTGGTCCAATACATGTTGGAAACTTGAGAGAAATACTAACAACTGAAGCTGTTTACAGAGCTTTAAAGGATATTGGTATAAAGGCGAAATTAATTTATATTGGAGATACTTTCGACCCTTTGCGTAAACTTTATCCTTTTCTCCCAGCACATTATGAAAAATATATTGGAATGCCGCTCTCTGAAATTCCCTGTCCTTGCGATAAGCATGAGAACTATGCAACTCATTTCTTAGAACCATTTCTTGAAAGTTTGAGAGAAATAGGGGTTAAGCCTGAAGTTTATCTTGCACATGAATTGTACAAAAAAGGAGTTTACAATGATTCAATAAAAATTGCTCTTGATAAATCAGAAAAAATAAGAGAAATAATAAAAAAAATCTCACAGAGAGATTTACCAGCTGGCTGGATGCCATTCAATATTTTATGCAAAAAATGCGGGAGAATGGATGGAGAAATTAAAAAATATGAATATCCAATGGCAACTTACATATGCAAATCATGCAAATATGAAGGAGAAACAGATTTGAGGGAAGGAGGGGCAGGAAAACTCCCATGGCGTGTTGACTGGCCTGCAAGATGGAAAATATTTAACGTTACTTTTGAAGCATTTGGAAAAGACCATGCAGCATCTGGAAGTTCGTGGGATACTGGAAGAGTGATATCTAAGGAAATTTTTGAATATGAACCTCCAATGCCCTTCGTATATGAATTCATTCATTTGAAAGGCAGAGGAGCAATGCATGGTTCGACAGGCATTGCTGTCTCTGCTGAAGAAGTTCTTAAAATAATTCCTCCAGAAGTTCTTAGATTTCTTTTTATGAAATATGAACCCAACCGCCACATAGAATTTGATACTGGGTATGGATTATTTGATTTAGTTGATGAATATGACAGATACGAAAAAATTTACTTTGGAATTGAAGAGGAAACAACAGGAACAAAAGATGCAAAGAGAGTTTATGAACTTTCCCAGCCATACAAAAAACCGAGTGAATTTCCAAAAACAATACCCTATCGCCATTTAGCTGTTGTATCTCAAATCGGAAGAAATTTTGATGAAGTTGTTGAAATATTGGGAAGAAAAGAAAATCTGAAGAAGTATGACATTAATCGTCTTAAAGAGAGATACGAAAAAATTGTTTACTGGCTTAGAAATTATTCTCCAGAAGAAATCAAATTTAAACTTTATTATGAGAAACCAGATATTTTCTTGGAAGAAGAAGAAAGATTTTTTCTCTCTGAATTGAAAAAAAAATTCGAGGAAATTGATTGGGATGCAGAAAAAATACATACAGTAATTCATGAAACTTCAAAAAAAACAGGAATTAAAACAAAAAAAGCATTTGAAACAGTATACAAAATAATGCTTGCAAAAAAGAATGGACCAAGAGCTGGATATTTTCTGCAATCCCTAGGAAAAAATTTTGTCTTAAAAAGAGTAGAGGAATTCATCTGAAAATTGCATATGGTATTTCAACGCACTCATCTCCATACAACCTGAAAACTTTAACCTCTTTTTTTATAGGGTCTACAACCATAGAAGCATGAAAGGGTTTATTGAAATATTTTATCTGAGTTTCCATATCAATTTTCGACATAAAACTAGAATAGCCCAAATGAGAATGATACCACCCTATCAGAACATATTCATATTCTATTTCATCAAGTTTATTGAAAATTTCCTCAAAAGCCTCTTTTTTAAATCTAACATATATTGAGGAGGAAAGCAATGAAGCGGTGGCAATATCATAAACAACTGAATATTCACCACCCCAGTATTTTACATCTCCTATTAAAAATCCCAATGCCTCCTTCCCTTCAATAGCCATTTCCTTGCAGTGTTTCAGTATTTTTTCCATTGCTTCCTCTTTAATATAAAAATTCAGTTTAGTTTGCAATTTACTTTCTATTCTTTCCTCCTCTTTTTCCCTAAAAAATTTATTCTCAACATGAAATCCTTTTTTTTCAATAAAATCCTTCATTTTATTTTTTGGATATTCAAAAATTATTTTTTTAGGCGGGTGCTCTCTGCAAAATCTCTTTTTTTCTTCTCCATTTATCTTTACCATTTTATTCAATAATTATGGGCTTCTTAATTTCTTCTTCAGAAGAAATTTTGTAAGGATGTTTGTTAAAATATTCTGCTGCCCTTGTGCAATAATCTATCCCAAAAGGTTTTTTTGGATTTGGTTTTGCTAGGAGTATTTCTATTCCTTTTATGAATGCAACAAGATTTGACTTAAAATTCCATTTTTCAAGCAATTGAGTGCATACATGTCCTCCCTCTTCTGGAGGCATTATATTGGGATGGAATATTTCGCTCTGCCACCTCACAACTGGAGGTTGATATGGATAATTTTCTGTTAGTATTATTTTTAATTTGTGGGTATATTTTGTTATAATTTTCCCATTTTTCCATACTGGTCCTGGAGTGTTTACCAGAATCACTGTAAATTCAAAAGGAAATTTTTCTATATTTCTTTCGGACAATATGAAACGATGTTTGAAATTTCTTCTGCAATCCTTCAATTCGTTTTTTATTCTCTTGATAAGTATATCTCTTGGAAGAGACATTCAACCCCCTTCTGGATCAGGAATTAATTCTATAACATCATTTTCTTGCAATGTAGCTTCTTCAACAGTTAGTTCTGCCTGCAATATTTTTTTACCCATTCTTATAACATAAGCTCCTGGATTTTTCTTCCAGTAGTTTGCAGCCTCTTCAATAATTTCTTCAATGGTATTATCTTTGTCAACTTCCATATTTATTCTGTTTCCTGTCTCTGCATCTTTAACAACAATCCTCATTATTTCACCGTAAATAAATAAATTTTAAATTTAAAAAATTTAATATCAAAACCAAAGAAAACAATGAATAATCATTCATAAGGAGGTAGCTTTTTTTCGTCTTTTCCATTAAAAAACTCATTTCTATAGTAACGATACATTGCAACATTTATAGTTGGCAGAGAAAATGCATATGGAGCAAATTTGTGAATTTTGAGAGCACCATAAATTCTTTTTATCATTTCCCTATATGAATAAAAGTGTTTTATTACATACTTTGTTCCTTCAAGAAGTTCTTCAGGTGTCATATTTTTTGGCTGATAAACTACATGAGCTTGAGTGTATTTTGTCCAATCTTTTGTTAGTATTCTCCCTTCCTTTTCAAGCCTGGAGTAAAGAGGGGTTCCAGGATATGGGGTAAGGATATTGAACTCTGCTGCATCTATTTCCCAGCTTAGAACTGCATCCAGTGTTGAATCAAATATTTCAGGCGTGTCATTGTCAAAACCAAAAATAAATCCTCCAACAATCCCCATGCCATATTTCCTTACAGTTTTAATTGCTTTTTCATATTCTTCTGCTTTATTTGAAACCTTGTGTGCTTCTTTTAAGCTTGATGGATTTATTGATTCAAATCCAACAAACCAAGATATGCAACCTGCTTTTCTTGCATATTTCAAAAATTTTTCATTTTTTCCAAGCAGATTTATGTTTCCATTTGCAATCCATTTTTTTCTCAATGGCATCATCGCCTTAAACAATTGCATGCTATAATTTGGATTTAAAGTGAGAGAAGCATCTCTAAAAATTAGTACCTTATTTGGAATTTTTTTCATCTCCTCAATAACATTTTCAATTGGTCTACTCCTCAGCACTCTCCCAAGAAAAACAGAAGTTGCACAAAAATCACAAGCATTTGGGCACCCTCTACTCGTCTGTATTCCTGCTGTCAACGGCTTGTATTTTACCAAATCTCTTCTCGGTATAGGTATTTTTTCCATATTGACGTGCTTTCCATAATAAAATTCTTTCATCTCTCCTCTTTCAGCATCTCTCACAACTTCAGCCCAAACTTCTTCTGCCTCTCCAATTACAACTGCATCTGCATGCTTTTTTGCTTCTTCTGGCAGGGCGGTTGGATGATATCCTCCGAGAACGACTTTAACACCTCTCCTCCTAAATTCATCTGCAATTTCATATGCACGTGGGGCAAGCATTGTAAGAGATGTAATTCCAACGAGATTCCAGTTTCCATCAAAATCAATTTCCTCAAAGTTTTCATCTATAATTCTTATTTTATGATTGCCTGGAGTAGATGCTGCAACCTGAGATAAACTCAAATAAGGATTTCCAAATAATTTTGCAAAAGGAGTTCCTTTATCCCTGTAAGTAGTGACACCATGTTCAAGTTTCGGGAATATTAACAGTATGTTCATGCAATAAAAATGAAAGGTGGTATAAATTTTTATTTATTGGGGGATGCCTATAATTCATAAAAGTTTTAAATGGGAACATATTACTAAAATGGTGTATACTTGATTGATATCAATATAGATAATATTGATAGAGCTATTATTGGCTTGTTACAACAGAATCCAGATTTGTCTCAGAGTGAAATTGGTGAGATAGTTAATTTATCTCAACCCTCAGTAAGTGCAAGAATAAAGAGATTGAAAGAGAATGGAATACTCGCATTTAATATTGGAACAGATATAAAAAAAATTGGTCTGCATGTTGCAAAAATGGAATTTCCAAGGGATAAGGAGATAAAAGAGATTCATCAATGTCCTTATATGCTTAGTTTGCTTGAAACAGAAGATGGAAAAATTTTATATCTGGTTGGGGAAGATATATCAAGTCTGGAATCATTTTCCAAAAAAAAGTTTGGGAGAAACGATTTAAAAGTAATTATATCATCATATCCAGATTTTATAATGCCATTAAAAATGAAGAATAGTTGCTCATGCAATTCATGTGAATGCAATATATGTGAATATTATATAAATGGAAGATGTTTAGGATGTCCTCTAACATATTATTATAGAGGCAAGTTATGGTAAATTATCTTCAAAACTCTTCAACTTAATTTTAATATTTTCCCAGTGGCTTCCCATCCAGTAAATTCTTCCACATTTCGGACAAGTCCAGAATTCTTTATTATTCTTCCAAACACTTTCAGGAACCTTGCCTTTAACTTTATCTCTCTCTATACCCACAACTGGGATGTTGCAAACTGTGCATCTCGAAAATATATTTTTTTCAATATCCAGTTTAAATTTTTTAACAACTCTTTCAATCTGTTTTTTCAAATCTTTTTCTTCTATATATAATCCTTTAAGGGCTTTTCTTGATAGCATTTTATCTCTTGTTAAAACTATTCTATCTTCTTTTAATGCAATTTCAATAATTTTTTCATCATCCATGTCTTTTGCATATCTCGTATCATAACCAAATATGCGTAACCATTTAGCAAGAGTTCCAAGCATCTCATCGCAGATAAATTTCATTTAAAAACAAGATTAGGGCATTTTTCAAGGGTTATTTTTGGTATCTTTGCTTTATACTTATCTCTCTTATTTCTATCATATTCTTCCAGTCCTTTTTCTCTTATTATTTTATGTCCCTCCTCTCTTGCTCTCTCCAGGCTTCTATCTATTTTAACCCTCTCTCCAGTCGCCAGAAAATTCACCAGAAAATTCCATGCAACTCCAACTCCATAAGGTAATCCCTCAAGTATCATTGTAGTTCCTTCAACTGGATAATTCCACATTCCAAGCGGGTCATCCCCAAGTTTTGCCAGAGGAATACCCATTGCAACTTCATATTCAGGCGTAAAAGTTGGGTCTGCTGTAATCCACTCGCCTTCCACATTAACTTCTGCAGTTCCATGGAGCATGAAAGCCCCAAGAGCATCATACCAATCCTTCATTATTGGAGAAACTTCAACCATATTCTGATAGAGAGGTTCAACGAGAGCCAAACTGTATAATTTATATCTTGCCTTCAGTCCACCAGCCCTACAGAGGGCTGCAAATAGTGAGAGTTGGTGTATGCATGTTCCTGAGCCTCTTCGCAGAGTATCTACTTCTCTATCAAGCCCAACAAATGCAAGTTTTATATTCTCTTTCACAAATCTGAATACATTATTTGCAAAATCCCATGGCTCCTCTTCATATGCCCCAAGTTCATTTGCCATAGCTATTATTTCTTTTGCATGAGGATTGCACAAATGTGTTGGACGAAGATATCTCTCATTTGACTTACAATAAGGCATACCCTCTCTATATTCTGGTATTTTATAGGGTGGAGGAATGTTTTCCACTGGATTTTTTCTCGCCTCTCTATTGCTTCTTGCAATATATATTGGGTGTTTTATTAAAGTTTTAAAAAGAGGAGGCATTGCACCCATTGTTACACGCAACATTTTCCATGGGATTATATATCCCTTTTCTCTAAATTCTCTTAACATTTTATCCCTCCATCAAAATTCTTCTCATTTCTTCTGCACATCCTCTTATTTCCTCTCCCTTTATCCTCTCCACCTCTGGTTCAAGAACAGGTCCTTCCCTATTACATGCAGGACATCTTTCATGTATTCTCACCTTATCCCCTGTCACAATAAATCCTGGATAACTCAAAGCGATGCTATCCAGAAAAGCAAATTTCCCTTCCTCACCATATCCAACTGGTTCATCATTTTCATCCAAAACCAGTGGATGAAGATAAGTTGTTGGAATATGCAGATAATGCCCCTCTGGACAATGAACCATGAATCCATTTCCCTCAACCATTGCATATAAATCTAAGCAGTTCTCTGGAGGAATACCAAGTATTTCCTTAACTTTTTTTCTGAATTCTTCAACAGGCATTCTTTTTTCCTCATAAATCTTCCATCCTCCCCCCGTTAGAACCGCTCCCTTTTCTCCAAAATCATATGTTATGCCGCTTTCCATCAATCTTTCCATAACCATGTTCAAAATGAAGGGTGCACCAGCAAACAGAATTCTCTCATTCTTTTTGTCCATCTCCTCGAGCCACTTCATAATTCTTAAAACCATATTTTCATTCATCTTTTTTGTTGCAGTTCTTGCTATTTTGCTCATCATCTTTTCTCTAAAAGTAAAAGTAACTCCCATTGATATCCTCAACAGTTCTGTGGTTATTTTTCTGTCAATTGCAACATCAACATCTTTAACTAAATCAAATAGAACATTTGTTACCTTCCCAACATAAATATTTGTTTTTTTAGGGTTGGGAAACAAAAGATAAGCATTGCTGTCATAATCATACCAGTGGCTTAGCATCTCTATCGCACACCTCGCTATTGCATACTGCCCCATTTTGTATGTTTTTTTATCTCTTGGTATGAAGGTGAATTTTCCTGTTGTTCCACTGCTGTAGCATACAGTTATGCCAGCTTCTTGGAAATATTCTATAACATCATCATATGATGGTTTTTTTCCTTTTATCACTATTTCCGGAATCTCTGTTGACATTAAATTTGTCAGCCAGATTGCAAAATCTCTTCCTGAAGGATAATCTTTGAAAAAGTGATGGGGAAGACGTGGTATCTTAACAAAATCATCTACGTTTTTTATATCATCTGGTGAAATTTCATTTTCCTTACACATATCTCTATAAAAACTGTTATTTTCATAATGATGTTTGAATGCATGCTTTATTGCTTTGAATTTGTATTCATCTGCTTCTTTTCTGGATAAAGAAAAAATGCTTTTTGGTGTGTATAGAGCTTCCTCGACAGGATTTGATATTTGAGAAGGGATATAATTTTGCAACAATCCATCTATCTTTTCTTTATAGTCATGCAGTTCTAACATTACCCCTATATTAAATAATAAATAAAACAGTTTTTTTAAGAAAAATTTTAATTTTATTAAATTTTATTTTAATAGAGTATGCCGAAAATCTATACATTGGGATAGCCAGCTAAGAAGCTATTCAAATTCATAGAAATTCTGGCATTTCTGGAAGCTTATTCAAATATTTTTTGAATTCATTTGGCCATTTATCTGGCTCTACACCTTTTTGAGCTAAAAATGCAACCATCCATCTTTCTAAGCCTATTCCAGAACAACCACTCCACAAAATGCTTTTTTGACTTTTTATGTTAAATGCTTTTATATACTTCTCTCCAACAATTGAAATATTCTGTATCTCCAGCCATTCCTTGCTTCTATCCCCTCTATATGGCAAGTAAGCTTCAAAGTCAACTGTCCCTTCTACTTCATCCTCCTCTCCGCCTGCTATTCCCGCCTGCTGGAGATAAAAAGGCGTAACCTTAGCCATTCTCCATTCTAAATCAAGTATGTCTTCAAATACATGCCTGTATTTCTCTATCAATTTTTCTTTTATGTTTATAAGTTGTTCTTTTGTTCCAATGTAAACAATCTCTATACGATGAAATTCGTCAACTCTCTCTATCCCGTGTTTTCCGCCAGCTTCGTATCTATCAGAAGGCGTTGAACGGTCAAATAATAAAATTGGCAAGCTATCTTCTGCTATTGTTTTCCCAGCTAATGCAGTATATATGTTGGGACATTGAGCATAACATATGCCTGCTTTTGGAGTTTTCAAATTTTTTAACAGTTCTTTTTCATCTACCTCCCTTTTTATTTTAAGCAAATCAACAAATTTTTCCCATTCTTTTATCTCTCTACTTTTTGGCTCGCATATATAGTATATCTCGCCAGGCATTCCCTCTAAATGCCCTGTTTTCATCCAAGTCTCAAAAGAAACATGCATTGGTTGTATAACTTCTTTAAATCCTAAAGGTAAAACAACTTCATTAAGAGCAATTTTTTCCATTGCCCTCATTATCTCTGCTGAAGGAGGAAAATAGAACCATTTACCCTTTCCTATCAATTTAATCCACCCTCTCTTTTGCATTTCTTCAGAAGGGTCTTTATTCCATACATGCTTTTTTTCACTGCTTTTCCATAAAAGATTCCAGTATTCTTTCTTTCCCTCATAATACTGCTTCTCTATTTTTTCCCTTATTCTTCTTATAATCCTGTCAACATAGTTCTGTCTTATAAATTCTTCTCCTTTATCCTTTATTTTTATTAATACAATTCTCTCATTAATTTCCACTTCTGCAAATGGAATTTCAATTTTTTCCAGTGGTTTTTTTTCCACTTCAAATTCAATTTTATATTCGTCAATATATATTTGCCTCAGACCAATTTTATGCATTCCAAAAAATTTTGCAATTTTTTTATAAATCTGTAAAATGATTTCATGACTTCTTTTTTTATCGGAGACGATTTCCATTAAAATTTTATCTCCCTCAATTTTCCATTTAAAATCGGCTTCCATCTCAATTTTTTTAATAAATTCTTCCAGCTCTTCCTCCATTTCATCTGCCTTTCTGCTCAGCTGAACGCTACATTTTAAATCAAATTTCATAAAATGAAAATAAAAAGCCATTTAAATTTGTATCATAAATTTCATGTAATCAAATGCCATACAACCAAAAAAGCAGAGCATACAAGCATAGTTAATATTCCTGCCAAACTCCCAAATTTAACCCATTCCTTATTTGTTATTTCATGACCATATCTTTTTGAAAGCATAACAGTTATTACATTTGCTGAAGAACCGATTGGAGTGATATTACCCCCCATCCCAACACCCATCGCAAGAGCCCACCACATCGTTCCAGAATTATATGAAGATGCAATTGAAGAAACAATTGGAATGAATGCTGCTGTTATTGGTATGTTATCTACAAAGGAGGAAGTTATTCCACTAACCCACAGTATCAGAATTGAAATTATAAGTGGATTTGATGAAAGAGATGAAATTCCATTAGCAAGTTCATTTAGAAGTCCTGTTTCTTCCAATCCACCAACAAGTGAAAACAGGGCAATAAAAAATACGAGTGTTGACCATTCCACTGCCCTAAATGCTTCTTTTGTTTCTTCAACTGATACAATTAATGCTATTATTCCCCCCGCCAGCGCAATGAATGCAGGAGATATGCCTGTATATGTTTCAGTTGAAAAAAAGAAAACCATTCCAAAGAGGATAAAAAGATAATATTTCATCTTCTTTTTATTCCTTATATACCTGTGAGGATTCAATTTCATTAATTCTTCAACATTTTCTGCATTTTTATTCAACCATCTCCTGTATACTATTCTGGCAAGAATTATGGAAAGAAATAATGAAATCAGGACAGGTGGAAAAAGATGTATTATGAAATCGTTAAATGTATATCCAGAAGAGAATGCTATCATTATATTTGGAGGGTCTCCAACCATTGTTCCAACCCCGCCTATATCTGAAAGAATTGCCTCTCCCATCATTATGGGAATAGGATTTATCCCAAGCATTTCAGCAACTTCTACAGTTAGAGGTATTATAAGGAGAATTGTTGTAACATTGTCAATTATCATTGAAACAAATGTTGTTATTAAGCTGAGATACAGAAAAATAAACCATGGTTTTCCCTTTGAAAGCTTGATTGATTCAACAGCAAGATACTTAAAAAATCCAGTTTTTGCCATCAATCCAACATATGTCATCATCCCAAAAAGCAGAATGATAACATCCCAATTAACGTGAGCAATTAAATCTTCAAAATTCAGGAAATTAAAAATATAGCCAATTGAAACCATCATAAGCACACCAAGCAGAGCAGAAACACTCCTTTCAAATCTTCCACTAAATATGATGATGTATGTTATTATAAATATTGAGAGAGTTAATATCTGAATGCCATTCGTTTTTTCCACCTCTTCTTTCCAGATGGTATAAATATAACAGGCACTGAAGAATGTGTTACAATTGTTTGAGATACATGTCCTATATAATGCCATATAAAAAATCTTTTACCAATTCCCATAATTATTATATCATTATTCTTTGCATGTTCAAGAATTTTTTCAACAACCTCTCCCTCCTCAATTGACTTTTTGGGTTTAATATTCCAGAATGATGCTTTCCATTCAACATTCTTTATTATTTCTTCTGCGTGGCGCTTGCTTGCTCCTTTTTTAATGACATGTAAAACCTCAATCTCTGCTTTGTAATGAGAGGCGAACAGAATGGAAAAGTTTTTTGCTCTTTCAGAGTTTTTTTTACCATCTGTGGGAAAAAGAATTTTTTTTATTGGTATTCTCTCGCATTCTTCTGCAAGAGCCAAAACAGGCACTCTGGTATTTCTTATGACATTTCTTACAGTTGAACCCATTCTCTGGGCAGAAACAGTTGATTTCCTGCTGTAAACACGCATTGCTATTAGGTCTATATCTTTCTTTTTTGCATATCTGTTTATTATTTTTGATGGAATCCCTTCAAGCATTTTTGTATGTATATCTTCAATTCCCTCTTCCCTCAGAATATTTTTTGCTTCTTCTATTGCCCTTTTTGCACTTTCTTTCATCTCTCTATAGAGAAGATTTGTAAGTTGAACACCTCTCTCACAAACATTTATAACACTTAAAACATAAAATTCTGCAAATGGAAATGCTCTTGCAGTATATCTTATCACATGATCCTCCAGCCCATAACCATCAGTTGGGATGAGTATCTTTTTTATCATGATAACACAAAAGCATTGTTTTATATTTTAGTGTTTTGAAAATTTAAATTTACGCATGTGAAATGATATATAATACATCTGGATAATGGGCTATGAATAAAATTAAGAAAAGGATTATTTTGGGAATTTGCATCCCAATTGCAATCTTCCTTTTAGCTTATGCAGAATATGCAACAGAAGAGAATGTTGAAATAGATAAAGGACCATTTCATTTTGTAACAGGTTTTGTATTTTATAACAATTCTTTAAATCCATCAAAATTTGCTTTGATTAACATTACAAATACAGACAGAGGGGAAACAGAGTTCACAACAACAGATGAATACGGCTTTTATTCATTCAACTGCGGAAGTTTCAGTGGGCCAGGATGGGCGCCAGGAGAAAATATAACAATAACTGCATATGGAAACTCTTCTCAATGCTGGACAAACTGGACCGGTTTTACCATAGGAACAGTTCCAGATATAACTTCCTCTTACAATATAACAATGGAAACATGGCTCAATTTTTATGATGTTGGGATTGAGGGAATAAACTATCCCTCTAACAACTCAACATTGTGTCCCTCTCCAATCAATTATACAATAAATGCAACAGTTGTCAATTTTGGAAATTCCTATAATCACACTTTTCCAGTTGAAATTTACATCTACAATGAATCTGATGAAATTGTTTATTCAGATTTGAAAATGGTGACTCTCCCACCTGGAGAAACATCGTTTATTGAATTTGATTCATGGGAACCGTCAGATAAAACTGAAAATTATACAATTTTAGTTACAACAAATATGAGCTGTCCAAATCATGACTACATTCCATCAACAGATTCAAAACAGATAAGTGTTCATGTAACAAAACGCGTAATGAACATGGAAGTTAACAAAAAAGTTTGGAACAATGGCTGGAACGATTCAATAAATACTATTATCAATACAACAGTTAGCTTTAATATTTCGATTAAGAACAATGGAACATGCTGTGATTTGGCAAACATAACCGTCTTTGATTTCCTGCCTTTCAACATGGGATATGTGTATAACTCAACATTTATAAATGGATTTCATGCTGTAGATCCAATAATATCAGACAATATTTTGGAATGGAATTCAACCATGCTTGGGATTGATGTATTGGATGAAGGAAATTCATTTTATATTGAGTTTAATGCCACAGTTGTTGAGTGGGGCAAGGGAGTTAATAATGTTACTGTTAATGCCAAATCTATTCCACTGTGGGAAAATTTGACAGCATCTGATTCTCCAGGGGCAACTGTTAATGCAGAGGCAAATATTGACGCTGTTGAAATTCTTTTTAAAGATAAAACGGAAATTGAAAATTCAAATATTTCAACAAATTTTTCATTCATTGCATATGCTGGAGGGTATAATGACACATATGGTTTCATTGGTTTTATAAATGCAAACTGGAGTATCATCAATTATGCATCAAATGCAAGCATAAATGCAACTCATGGAAAAAGCATTGAATTTAATTCAGGATGGAATGATGGAACTGCAATACTGACAGCAGAATATAATGGGCATAATGATACAGTTACTTTCAATATAAATTCAAGTTTATTTTCTTTCATTCTTTACAAAGGATGGAATTTGGTTACATTGCCTTGCGAAAATGATTATAATGCTTATTCTTTATATTCAAATATAGATGCCTGCAGTATAATTCTATCGTGGAATTCAAGTGTGCAGGATTTTATAATATATGTTCCTGGTTCACCTTATAACTTTGCCATTGAAAATGGGCATGGCTATTTTGTGGGAACAAACAATAATTCAATATTTTCTTTAGCTGATATACCAATACAAACAGTTAACATTACTTTATACATTGGATGGAACATTCTTGGATGGTTCAATTCAACGCCTACAACAGCATCTTCATTATTAGAAAATATAACTGGATGCAACATTGTGTTGGGATGGAATACAAGCGTACAGGATTTTGAACTCTATGCTCCAGGTGTGCCAAATGATTTTGTTATAGCAAGAGGAGATGGATTTTTGATTGCTGTTGGTGAGGAAAGCATTTGGCATAGAGAGATAAAAGTAAAATAGATTGCTGTATTCACTGCAAACCTGTAAATTACAAGTCGTTGGACCCATCTTCTTTATTATCGGACATTTTCCCCCTTTCTATTTAAATAGAAATAAATCGATTTTTTGGATGTTTTGATTGAGTTCACTCAATAAAAAAATTTCACTCAATAAGAGACCATCCAATAATTCAGGTTTAAGCCCAGATTTTTTGTTTTAATTCCGTTGAATTTTGCTGAAGATTTAGCAAAATTTTGTTCAATACAAAATAAAAAATGAATGAAAAGATGGGAATTCTTTAATTTTCTCTATATTCCCAAATAATTGTTTATCTCTGGTTATAGCAATTTGTATCGTTCAGCGTAATTTCAGCGTAAATTTACAAATAAATTGCACCAAGCTTTATTTTTGAAATATTGAATGATGTTATGATGGCAAGCAATCAATATTACCCCTTTCAACTTATT
>DRIF01000066.1 GCA_011052825.1 Thermoplasmatales archaeon | reverse complement strand
TATGTTGAAGTAAAAGCAAAAAATGTTGATTCAATGAATATAAACAAAAAAATTATTCCTGCAATGCCACCTCTACCATTAAACATGCATATAAATGAATACAAAATTGAGGAAGGAAAAATATATGAAAAAGATGAATTTTATCCTTCAGATTGGTTTGATTATAATATTGGTATGGGAATTGAAAATGGAAAACGTGTTGTCTTTCTCTCCATTCATTTATATCCTGTTTTATACAATCCAGTTAGAAATGAAATAATCTATGCAAATGATTTTGACATAAGCATTGATTATGATTTGGTAGACCAACCTTTTGTAAATGATGAATATGATTTACTCATTATATGCCCAGATAAATGGATTGATGCATTGCAGGAATTGAAACAGCATAAAGAAAGCCATGGAATAAGAACGGTAATTGCAGGATTAAATGAAATTTATACAGGAAAATATTTCTCTGCTTATGGAAGAGATAATGCAGAGAAAATAAAGTATTTCATAAAAGATGCAATAGAGCAGTGGGGAATAAAATATGTTATGCTTGTTGGAGACGTTGAAGAAATGCCTGTCAGATATGTTGCAACAGTTATTGATGAAGTTCCTTGCGATTTGTATTTTGCAGATATATATTCATCAAATGGTTCTTTTTCATCATGGGATAAAGATAAGGATAAAATATACGGAGAAAAGTTAGATGACAGACCAGATTTGTATCCAGACGTTTATATTGGGAGATTACCTGCAGGAGATGAAAATGAATTGAATTTGTTAATTAATAAAATAATAAATTATAAGGTTAAGAAGAAAAATGCTTTAATGACAGGTGTTGAGCTTTTCTGGGACACTGACAATAGAGAAGGAGAATATTTGAAAGAAGAAATAAGCAAGGAAATGAATATTGAAGTCATAAAACTTTATGAAACAGATGAATATGAAAAAAATGGTTCTGCAACATCATATAATATTGCAAAGTATATCAACAGTGGAGTTATGATGGTTAATTTCGCTTCGCATGGAAGCCCCTATGGAATGGGATGGGAGAGCGGGCATTTTGTAATAGATGACTTAAATCTTTTGCATAATTCATACCTGCCAATTGTTTTTGCAATGTCATGTTCAACAAATGAATTTGACACTACTGACTGCTTGGGAGAAAAATTTTTGACTTATGAAAATGGAGGTGCAATTGCATATGCTGGAAGTAGCAGAGTTGCCTATGTATATCTCGGAAAATCTATAAAATCTTCTCTCAGTGGATATCTTGATACAGCATTTTTCCGCGCTTATTATGACGGATTTAATAGAGTAGGAGAAATTTTTTCAGAAGCAAAAGTTGATTATATCACAAAACATGTTTTCAGAAATGAGCATGATTATCTCACTCTTGTTGAATACAATTTGATGGGAGACCCAACCATAGAAATTCCATCAATGCCATACACTTCAAAAGCATATGTAAGCAAGAGCAAGTCAAATTCTGAAATAAAAATATGGGTAGAAGTATCAGAAGAAAATATTTCAAATGCCTCTGTGGAGTTATATTACAGAAAGAAAATAATGTGGGGTGGAAGATGGTATCTTTATGGAAGTAAAAAGAATGAGCCATATGAATGGGAATTTTTACCAGAGGAAGAAGGACTCTATGAATTTTACTCTGTTCTAAGAAAAGAAAATTACAGTGAGCTTCCTCCCCGCGTTTCCGACGCCTACTGCGTGTTCGATTCTCATTCTCCATCAATAAATATAACGAAGCCGAAGGAAGGAGGAATTTACATTTTCAATAGAGAGGTTTTATCCACAAATAAAAATTTTACACTTGTAATAGGAAAAATTGAGGTTCAGGCAGAAGGAGATGTTGAAAGAATGGAATTTTATGTTGATGACAAATTAATGTACACTGATTATGATTCGCCATTTAAATGGAAATGGGATGAATTTTCTTTTGGTAGACATGAAATAAAAGTTGTTGGATATGATGCAGTAGACAATATGGCAGAGGAAAAAAGAGATGTTGTGACTCTGATACTATGAAGCCAAGCATAACAGTTGATGGAGTTCTTATCAAAAATAAAAAGGTATTGCTTGTGAAAAGATTAAATGAACCATTTAAAGGGAAATGGGCTCTTCCAGGGGGATTTGTTGAATATGGAGAAAGAGTTGAGAAAGCTGTTCTCAGAGAATTTGAAGAGGAAACAGGAATAAAGGCAAGTATAAAAAAATTAATTGGAGTTTATTCTGACCCAAGTAGAGACCCCAGAGGACATACAATTTCAATAGCGTTTTTGTTGGAAGGAAAAGGAGAGCCATATGCTGGGGATGATGCAGTTGAAGTGAAATTTTTTGATTTGGAAAAATTACCGCCTTTAGCTTTTGACCATGAAAAAATAATAAGAGATGCAATGGAAATGATGGAGGAAGATTAATTCTATGCCTATTGATTACTACTCTGGTACCACGAATATAAAACCCCATCCTGGTTATACGCCAAATCATTAGAACTCTATTTCACTATTTCAAAACTTCAAATCCTGGTTGATTGAAATAATGTTTTGCAAGATATGTTACATCAAACATATTTATTACTCCATCTCCACTCACATCTCCATTCTTCCATACAGTTATGTTTGCATAACTAATATTCCAGTTTCCATACTCATCTGTTGCATTTATTTCAAGCATATGAGCAATATATGAAGAGCCATTATAAATTGCAGAGCCAATGCTTGCATTTGTTTCTATATACCAGGTATTGCCATTTCCACTTATATGATTCATTGAAACAATTCCAAATCCAAGAGATGTTAAATTTATTTTTACGCTTATTATCTCATGCTCATCAGTAATATTAACAGATATGTTCGTCGTTTCTCCCCACAATCGTATTCCATCTGTATCTTCTGGAATAACTGTAAGAGAAATGCTCATATTCCCAAATTTTGGAGGAGAAGTGTCATTTGCTATTATAAATTCATGCATTGATGATACATTTGAATTTGAGGAAGTGTCATTTACCCATATGAAATAATGATATATGCCAATCATTGAATAGCTTTGGTTGAAATAATAGCTTCCACTCATTGTGAAATTGTGTTGGCTATTATCAGGATAAGTTATGTTTACTTTAACAACATTTACCGCAACATTATCTGTAACATTACATGTTATGTTAACATAGCCATTTGGTAGTTGAATTTGTGGATTTGCTGAAACATTTTTTATTTGGGGAGGAGTAACATCAAATGAGATTGGTGGTATTGGAATCCATCCTTTTAATCCTTTAGAAGTATAATATACAGAGCCATCATCTCTTAAAACATAAACATAGCCTGCAGTTGTTCCACTTCCAGTAGCAATGCTTACATAATTTCCTGCCGGTAAATTAGGCAAGCCAATTCCATATTCATGCCATCCTTTTAATCCTTTAGAAGTATAATATACAGAGCCATCATCTCTTAAAACATAAACATAGCCTGCAGTTGTTCCACTTCCAGTAGCAATGCTTACATAATTTCCTACTGGTAAATTAGGCAAGCCAATTC
>DRIF01000065.1 GCA_011052825.1 Thermoplasmatales archaeon | reverse complement strand
TTGGAAATCAAGAAACTCAAACATTCACAGCAGAAGCAATATTATGTGTTCCATTGAACTTCACTTATGAACTCAAGCATGGATGGAATTTGATTACAGTTCCAATAAATGTTTCATGGAATGCAGGAGATTTGGCAAACTATATTAACAAACAAGCTGGATATATGATATGTGACACAGTTGTAATGCTTGATGCAGTGAATCAAACACATATAGGACATCCAGTTGGAGAGGGAAGTCCACCAGGAACAATAAATAACTTTACAATACAGGCAGGAATTGGTTATTGGGTATTCTTACACGAGAATTTCACACTGAGATGGGTTGGAAAACCAATAGAGAATATAAGTGTGCAACTTATGCCTGGATTTAATTTGATAGGATGGGCAAATCACTGCATGAATACAACAGCAAGTTCAGTTGTTGATAATATAACTCCTGCAACAATGGCAATAACATATGATGCATTCATTGGTTATACAGTATACATAAAATCTCTTGGAGCAGTTGATTTTGACATAACAATTGGCAGAGGTTTCTATGTATATTGCACAACATCAACAATATGGTATGGTGGCAGACCTTAAATGAAAAAACAACTCTCTCCCTTTCTCATTATCTTTCTCTTTATCTTTACTATTGATGTTACTTCCTAACCTATATGTACCCAATCTCCCTCAACTTATCCAATACTTTTTCAACACTCTCCTCAATTGTTTCCTTGTCAGTTTCCACTATTAATTCAGGGTTTTCTGGTTCTTCATATGGGTCATCTACACCTGTGAAATTTTTTATCTCTCCATTAAGTGCTTTATTATACATTCCTTTGACATCTCTCTCTATGCATAATTCAACTGGCGTTTTTACATAAACTTCCACGAAGTTTTTGCATATTGAACGGGCAAAATCCCTGTTTTCCCTGTATGGGCTTACAAAAGAGCAGAGAACCACAACATTTCTTTCTGAAAGAAGTTTCGCCATCACCGCTATATATCTCAGATGTTTATTTCTTCCCTCTTTGGAGAAATCTTTATTTCTTATGTAATCTCTTATTGTATCTCCATCTAAAAGTTCCACATCTATGTCCTTGCTCTCAAGATAATTTTTCACTTCTTTTGCTATAGTTGTCTTACCAGAGCATGGCAATCCAGTAAACCATACAGTTACACCTTTTACATTCATTTTTTCACCTTTTCTCCCTAACATTTCTATAAAGTTTTGGATCCA
Organism: Thermoplasmatales archaeon; assembly: GCA_011052825.1. Taxonomy (GTDB): domain Archaea; phylum Thermoplasmatota; class E2; order UBA202; family JdFR-43; genus DRIF01. The sequence continues at coordinate 6,830 of DRIF01000065.1, read as the reverse complement.
CTGCTTTTACAGCAGATTCCACATCAAGTTTTCCTCCCAAAAACTCATTTATCCTTTCTATCTCTTTTCTGGGGTTGAGAACAACATCATTATATTTCACGGTTATATACTCTATGTCTTCTCTCTCTTCCAGAAGTTTCATTGCATATTTATTCAATTTTTCAAAAAGTGGTTTTTCCGTCTCTCTATCTATTGGTCCAGACATCTTTTCCATGGAATCCATTATTTCATCCAGATTTCTAACCATATATATTATTTTGTAATTTCCTCTTGGTAGAAATTTTAATCCATAGGCAGTAATTTTTATGAATTTTTCATCATATTTTTCCATTGGAAAAGTTCCATCCATGAGGCGATTTATCACTTTTCCTCCTTCCAGTTCATAATATCCTTTTGGATTGTGTTCATTTGGAGGGCGAGATTTATCGAAAGCAACAGACATCCCTCCTTTATATAATATTTGCATCATCATAGAAGTTCCAGACCGCTCCAGACCTGAGACAATATAGTTTGTCATTTTACCATCTCAACAATTTTTTCAACAAATTCTTTGCATTTTTCTTTTGGAACAATTGCTCCCATAACATTCTTTTTTCCCCCAGCAACATATCCTTTCGTGAGAGCCATTTTTATGAGAGGGATTGCATCTTTTCCTCTTACATAAACCTGACAGTCATCTTTAAAATAGCCACAGTTAACTACAACAACATATTCCTTCCCCTTCCATATTTTTCTTGCAACTGTGGAAATTATGTTATATGGAGAGTCAATTTCCTTTATTATAATTCTCCCAATTCTTTTTTCCTCGTTTTCCACTGCCTTTTCAATTTCTTCTTCTATTTTCATCTTTCTTTTCTTCCATAATCTATTGCTCATTATAAAATCTGCAGGATTTACTGAATTATGTAACAATCTGACTGTCTTTTCTACCTCTGCCTTATCTCCAATTTTGTAGTTTGCATCTATTATATAAGCCATTTCACACATTTTTTTGAGATTGAGCTCGTGTTTTTTCATAAAACCCTCGAGAAATGGATAAAAAGAAGTGTTTTTTATTCTATCTTCCCAGTCTCCCACAACTCCCAAAAATGCAAGAAAATTATCTGTTTTATTCATATGAGTCGCAACAACCCATGAGGCAGATGGCCACTCCTCCTCCTTCATACCTTCTATGATTGGATTTATGTATTCTATATTTTCTACCTTTGTTGTGTGATGATGATCAAAAACCTTAACTTTTGAAATCTCTACAAGTTTTTTCATTGTATCTGGATTTAGGGCGATATCAACAACTACTATCTCATCATATTCTCCATTCTTTACTCTTTCTATCTCATCATCCTCAAGAAAGTAATTTCCTATTTTTGGAGAAACATTAATATCCCCTTCTTCATAAAGCATGGATGCAGAGCATATACCATCTGTATCCCAGTGATGTATTATGAGGCGCATTTTATTCCACAAAAGGATTTTCGTAACTCATTATTATTTCTGCCACTTCTTTTCTCATCATATTTTCTGGAGGAGTTTCTCCTTTGATTAGCATCTCTCTTATGGTTGTTCCGCTGTAGTATATGTGGTATTCCTTTCCATGAGGGCATATTTTTTCATTTACAACTCCTCCACATTTTTTGCAGTAAAAGAATGAGCGGAAAAATATTGGAGTTATTCCAAGGTCAGGAAATTCATTGAATATTTCGTGGGCATCATATGGGCCATAGTAATTCCCAACTCCTGCATGGTCTCTTCCAACTATAAAATGAGTGCATCCAAAATTCTTTCTCATTATTGCATGGAATATAGCTTCTCTTGGGCCCGCATATCTCATCATTGTTCTTAGTATGGACATAACAGCTCTCTCCTTAAGATAGTAATTTTTTATTAGAGTTTCATATGATTTAAGAATAACTTCATCTTTAAAATCTCCCTTCTTTTTCTTTCCTATTATTGGATTTATGAATATTCCGTCAACGAAGGTTAAAGCTGTTTTCTGTACATATTCATGCCCTATATGAGGGACATTTCTTGTCTGGAATGCAACCACATCCCTCCATCCTTTCTCCTTGAAAAGTATTCTTGTTTCATATGGTTTGAGATAATATTTCTTGAATTTTTCCTCCCCCTCTCTTATGAGTGTTATCTTTCCTCCCGCAAACTTCTCTCTCATCTCCATTATCCTCTTAACCCCTGGATGAGCCGAATCAATTGTTCTGAATATTTGCTCTGCATATTTCTTTTTATCATAGCCATATATTTCCTCAATTTTGAAAAGGGCAGTTGTTCCACTTTCTGCTTTCAAAATAATTTCGTCTCCCTCTTTTATGCCATTTTCAATATCAAAAACTATAGGAATTGTCCATGGAATATCATTTTCGAGACGCATGTGTTCCAGTATACTCTCAAAATCGTTTTTACAGATAAATCCCTCGATAGGAGAAAAAACCCCATAGGCAATATTTTCCACTTCCTTTGCCATATCTTCATCTATTCTTATCTCTGGCAAATCTGCAATCTCTATTTTATTGTTTACTCTATAAACCAGTTTCCCTCCGTGTGGCGCAGGCATTTTAATCAAGATAACCTAATGCACGCAATCTTTCTTTTATTTTCTCTTCATCTTCCTTGCTGAATACTTCTTCCTCCTCTTCTTCCATGCTTGCAAGTAGTTCTCTTAGAACATATGTTACATAACTTGATATTGATGTGAAGCCAGTTCCCTCTATTCTCTTTTTTATTTTTTCTGCAAGAGGAGTTGGTATTGAAACAGTTGTATATTTTCCTTTTTCATTGCTCATGTTGCTGTAATTAAATATCATTATAAAAATATTTTGGACGATTTTAAATAATTGTATTTTATATTGAATGAAATGAAAATAAGGAAATGCAGGAGAGAAGATTTGGAGGATGTGTGTGAAATAGAAAGGATGTCATTTCCATATCCATATCCAAAAATTATTTTTTATGATTATATTGAAAAACTTTTTTTTGTTGCTGAGGAGAAAGAAAAAATAATTGGATATATCATTGCAGATAATGAGAGGAACCTGATTGTTTCAATAGCAGTTCATCCTGAATATAGAAATAGAGGATATGGCAAGAAATTGATGAATCATGTACTTAAATTTATGAAAGGAAAGGTTTTTCTCCAGGTGAGAAAAAGCAATAAATCTGCAATATCATTTTATCATAAAATGGGGTTCAAAGAAATTAAGGAAATTAAAAAATATTATATGAACGGGGAAGATGCAATTTTAATGGTTAAGAAGATAGGTTGATGATTGCTTGGGCAATATCTCCCTTTGTCTCTTCTAACGCCTTTTTTGCCTCTTCTTTACTCTTACCTGTTTTTTCTGCAACCAGTTCAATGTCCTCCTCATTTATTTTTGATTTAACTTCCGCCTTTCCCGTAATCTGGTAGGTTTTTTCTCCCTTAATTTCCATAATATTGATAACTGGATTGTTGAATATGTATTCCTTCTCTTCTGTTTCAATTATAACTCTTTTTGCATTCATTTCTTTAATATTTATCCCCATTTTTTTCATCATCATTCTGAGCTGTCTATCATTCATAGGAAGCATGAAAATATATGGTGAATGTATGTTTAACTTTTTTCATTTATTTTCTTCTTCTTGATAAAAACCACATCTATTTATATTAAAAAACAAATTTTACTTTATGGAAATCGAAACAAAAGTTCTGGATAAAAATGCAGAGTTTTTTGGTGTATCGACGAAGCAATTAATGGAAAATGCTGGCAAGGTAATAGCAGATGAAACAAAGAAATTGCCTTATGAAAGATGGCTCATTTTATGTGGGGCTGGCAACAATGGAGGAGATGGTTATGTTGCTTCCCGTTATATAAAAAATTGCAGTATAATTTCTGTTTCAAAACCAAAAACAAAACTTGCAATTAAAAATTTTAGAAAAGCGAAAGCATTGGGCATTCCAATTTATAAATATAGTAAAGAAAAACTGCATGAATTGATTGAAAAATGTGACGCAATAATTGATGCAATGCTTGGAGTGGGTATAAAAGGTGAGCTTAAAGAACCATATAATGAAATTGTGAAAATTTTGAATGAAAGTGGTAAATTTATTCTTTCTGTTGATATTCCAACAGGTTTTGGTGCAGATGTTATGTTAAAATCAGATATGACAGTCACCTTTCATTTTATAAAGGAAGGAATGGATGAAAAATGTGGAAAAATTGTTCTTGCAGACATTGGCATACCAAAAGAAGCAGAGGAAGAAGTTGGTATCGGAGAATTTTTGTACTATCCAAAGCCAATAAAAAAAAGTCATAAGGGAATGAATGGGGTTATTGCTGTTGTTGGAGGGGGTCCATATACTGGAGCTCCAGCCCTATCTGCCTTATCCTCTTTAAAAACTGGTTGTGATTTGGCATATGTATGCTGTCCATCCCATATTAAAAACGTGGTGGCATCATTTTCTCCTTCTCTTATAGTCAGAGGAATGAGTGGTGAAAAATTTACTGAAGAAAATATAGAAGAAATTGAAGATGTTATAAGCAGAGCTGATGCTATTCTGGTTGGACCTGGTCTTGGCGATGATGCAGAAACAAAGAAAGCATGCATTTCTTTAATTAAAAGACATCTGGATAAAAAATATTTTGTTGTTGATGCAGATGCAATTGGAAGTTTAAAAAACTTCGATTGCAAAGGAAGAATAATAATAACCCCTCATAAAGGAGAATTCAAAAAGTTGACTGGAGTTGGTTTGCCAGATGAATTATATGAGAGGAAAAAAATTGTAATGGAATGGGCTAAAAAATTGAATGCAACGATTCTTTTAAAAGGATACATCGACATAATAAGTGATGGGGAAAAAATTAAAATAAACAGAATACACAATGAGGCAATGACAGCAGGCGGAACAGGAGACGTTCTGGCTGGCATATCAACAGCATTACTTGCAAAAAAAATCAAACCATTTAATTCAGCATGTCTATCTGCCTTGATAAATGGGATGGCTGGAAATCTTGCGTTTGAAGAAAAAAATTACGGAATGCTTGCAACAGATTTGCTGGAAAAAATACCAGAAGTTATTAAAAATTACGTAATTTGATTTATATTGGAGTTGCCCAGCTTTCTTCGTCTCTATAAAGCTTTTCGCCAAGCACAAAATCTCCTCTTATAAGTGGATTCGGTTCTTTCACTGCCTCAATTCTATATAATGAGGATTTATACCAGTTATAATTACTTTTACTCCTCAATTTTTTAACTATTGGCAATTTTTCCTGATACTCAAAAAAGTTTTTTCCATCATCGGGATACACTTGAAACTGTCTTTTTATATCTGTTATAACAAAACCCATTTCATTTATCATTTTCTGGATTTCAAACCATTTTTTTCTGGAAGCCTCAAGAGTTGATAAACCAAAATATCCTGAAGAGCCAATTCCTTTTAAACTTGATATTCCACGAGATAAAAATAGTTTTATTCCTGGAAGAGTTTCAACTGGATCTGTTACAAATACATCAAATTTTCTCAAAAATTCCTCATTTTCCTTCTGCAAATCCTGCAAAAATGCTTCAACTCTTAGGCCATATTCATCTGCAGTTTTATTTATAAAATCTATTATTCTTTCATCTATATCCACAACAACAATTTTTTTTGGTAAAAAGGTTAAGGCAAGAGATATACTGAATAAATCATCATCTCCAAGTATAAATATTTCTCCAAATATATCCCCTCTCTCAATTAAAAAAGCCAATTTTCTGAGAGCTACATCAATGCCTATATATCCTTGGTCATACTCCTCAATTGGCTTGGGTCTATCTTTCAGTATTTTCTCATATTTTTTCTTTATATTCATCATTATTCTATAACCAGTTCCTTCGCATTCCATGCATTTAAGTTCATTAAATGGATATTCATATACAGCTTTCTTCATTTTATCTGTAAGATATACAACATTTCCCTCCATTTTTACAATGCCTTCCTTTTTCATTTCATTCAACTTTTCAAAAAATTCAGGTAATGATGCATCTTGAAAATCTATAATTTCCCATACAGATTTCTCTCCAGATGAAAGCAAATAAATTATTTGATTTTTTATTCTATCCATTCTAACCTCTATCAAGCACGTAATGTCTATAATACTTTGGGTTGAAGTATTTTAAAAAAGCTTTAAAAGCTTTATCTGCTTGATCTGGATCTCCACATGTAAATATATCCAGATTTACAAGCCCATATTCTGGCCATGTGTGAATCGAGATATGAGATTCAGATATTAAAATTATACCTGTAACACCATGAGGATTAAACTGTTTATATAAGGAGCCAACTACTTCTATTTTAGCCTCCTCTATAACTTTATCCATTATCTCTTTAACTCGCTCTTCCCTGGCTATAAACTCGGCTGGAACGCCATACAACTCAGCTATTATATGTCTGCCTAATACTTTCATTGCAAACACCTCTTTTTTTTCAGGGGGCGAGTTGTTGCTCATCTTCAAAATTTCTCTTGTATAAAACCCCGATTGATTGTAAATACATTTTATTTTTAAATTTTTCGTGTATTTTGAGACCATCCAATAATTCAGGTTTAAGCCCAGATTTTTTGTTTTAATTCCGTTGAATTTTGCTGAAGATTTAGCAAAATTTTGTTCAATACAAAATAAAAAATGAATGAAAAGATGGGAATTCTTTAATTTTCTCTATATTCCCAAATAATTGTTTATCTCTGGTTATAGCAATTTGTATCGTTCAGCGTAATTTCAGCGTAAATTTACAAATAAATTGCACCAAGCTTTATTTTTGAAATATTGAATGATGTTATGATGGCAAGCAATCAATATTACCCCTT
>DRIF01000064.1 GCA_011052825.1 Thermoplasmatales archaeon | reverse complement strand
TGCATCACCTTCTTCAAGTTTAACTGAGCCATTGTGTTTAACTTTCTTCTGTCTTTTTTCACCATAGACCACAATCCATCACATTCCATAGGGCTGAGTCCAACATTGGTTATGCGGTATTCATTCATTTTCTCTGCATGTTCTGCCAAGTCTTCTAACAATCTTCCAATAGTATCTCTATGATGCCCTGTTATTCGTTCTATGGAACGAATTCCATTTTTTTCCACAAGAAGCTTGCATATTTGGATTATTTCCTCTTCTGCTAATCTCCTTCTGTAGAGAGGTGTTCCTTTCGTTTCCATAAAATAGGTCCTACAGTGTTTACAATAATATCTTTGATGACCTGTTGAATATTTACCACTTTTAATGATGTCCTTTCCTTTTTCTTTCAGATAATATTTACATCTGGGATTTTGACAAACAACATTAATTGTTCCTCTCGGACGAGCCATTCTTTTCACCTAATAGTATATTATGTTCTACTATAATAAACTATCGTAAATTAGGACAATACCTAAATTCATTTTATCGTACGAAATATGAATTTGGTAACGAAAATATTTTAATAGAAGAGAAATTTGGATGCATTTTGGATGAACGAAGGAGGAACTCAACAATTTTTCATTTAGATTTTATAGATACTACAATTCCATCCATGCCATATACTTTGCTCATCAACAGCCACCAGAAAACCATCTCCTTGTTTAATAATAAAGTTATTTGGCACACCGGGAGCATATAAGTCGAAGTCTTCTTTACTATTATTCCATTTTAAAACAATGTTGCATCCTGGTATGCTGTTTAACAATGAAGATGCATTTGTTGGCGTTGAATTAAACCATCCAAGCATGTTCCATCCAATATATAATGGAACATTAACGCTTTCTATTGGCATTCCTGTTATATTTAGAAATGTGTCATTTTCTACTCCAATTAAATATCCAGTTCCATTTTCTATGACAAAATCATTTGGTATGCCTGGAGCATATAAATCAAAATCAGCAATGCTTGCGTTCCATGACAAAATGATATTGCATGCAGGAATATCTGCATATAATGATGATGCAGTGTAGTTGTTTTCTACAGGCAGTGTAATTAAATTCCATCCTTTGGAGAAGGAAAGGTTGAATTTAACTTCACTGGTTTCATTTATTAATGAAATAAATGAATATGCCTGTGAAGCCCCTATACATGGATTGTTTTCTTTTCTACCTGTTGAATCTTCAGCATGTATGTAATAATGAATTTCTGTGCCATTTGGTTGGGGAGGAATGTAGGCATAATATGTGTTGTTATCTTCATACTGCATTGTAATAAAATTCCATTCTCCTTCTGTTCTCCAGCAAACAGTTTTATTTGTTAAATTTGCTCCACTGTATGGAATAATATCTGCCTCTATCAAAAATCCATTTTCATCTGCATACTTTTCCCCGTACAGAGGGATATGCCCTATATACAACATTCCTCTATCAGGTATTCCCTTAACCCTGCAATGAAGAGCATCTGTTGTTAACCATGAACCATAAAAACCAAGAACTTCATATCCTGGAAGAGCGTTTTCATACGCCTGCAGAGCGTCATCATCCCACTCGCTTCCTGTAATTGGAACAAGAACTTTGTTATTCAATATGAGAGAGTTCACATATGGTTCTCCATTTGGAGTATAAATCCTGTAAATTTTGTAAGGTGTGCCATAACATGATGTCTGATTCTGAAAATAGGAAACAGCATCCTCTATTTCATCATATTGTGAATGACTAGGCGGAACTTCAATAATCATTATCCTATCTGGCGAGAGAAATTTAGCCCAGCAATCAATATGCTTTATGTACTCTCCAAGAACATCTGGAACTACATGATATGTATGTATGCCTAAATAATCATGAACTGTCTGATTAATTTCATTAGGAGGAAGAGAATTTTCATCCCATACTAAGTCAGTTGAAACAGAGATTCCATGTCCATCTGTCATATAATTTCCGCCTGTATGAATTAAGTTCATGAAATAATACTCGTATCCAAAATACTGGGCAAATTCATACGGTATCATATTGTCATTGGGGCGTGGTCTATTATATGTGAAATCAACAACAGCCAGTTCTCCTTCCCCAGTAAAAACAAACCACGGTCCATAGTCTCTTGTCCAGTAGGTATCTGAGGGAGCTATCAAAAATTCACAGTTGCTCAAATTCACCCCGTTACTTTGATATTGACTTATAACATAATTTTGCTGGCTCACACTTGCCACTATTGTAACAACTTCAACATCCTCAGCCGTCTCAGCAATTATCTCATATGATATTCCAAATGGATACCTTATAAGCACTCCTTCCATTGGTTCAAATTCAGCAGGCTGTCTCAAGGGGGCAGGAGGTGTAGCAAAATTGAAAACCGTCCCAGTTGAGTTTGAAAAGGTGGCATTAAAAAAACTAAAAGATATTACTAAAATAAAAATAATTTGAAGGATTCTTTTCTTTGAAATCATGTGATAGATAAGTAAAGATTATTTATAAAATTTATCTTAAAATAAAATTAAGAGGAAAGAGATTAGCCCTCTCCATGCCATATTGATGCCTCATCAACTCCAACTAAAAATCCAGTTCCTAATGTAACAACGCGGTCTTGCGCTCCTGGCACATAAACATCAAAGTCAGCAATGCTTGCATTCCATAGCAAAACAATGCTACATCCTGTTATGTTTGTTAAAAGAGATGAGGTAGTTGTATTCTCTTCTTTAAACCATCCAAGCATGTTCCATCCAGTGTATAATGGAACAGAAACGCTTTGCACTGGTATGCCAATGAATTCAACGCTTGTATCATGAGCTACAGAGACTAAATATCCTACTCCGTTTTCTATCTCAAAATTATATGGTGCTCCTGGTGCATATAAGTCAAAATCACCACTGCTTGCATTCCATCTTAAAATTATACCACACCCAGGTATCTGAGAATGAAGAGAATCTGCTGTTAGCTCTTCACCTGTTGAGACAGGTATTGTTATCATGTTCCATCCTTCATATAAGGAAAGGTTTACAAGTTTGAAT
>DRIF01000063.1 GCA_011052825.1 Thermoplasmatales archaeon | reverse complement strand
TTTCCTTTACTCCAAGCTTATTCATTGCCTCTATAGGATAAGTTTTCAGTATTTGACGGGTAGCAACAGAATGAGTTAGCCTATTATTTACATGTACTTTTACCAGCGGAATGAAATCTTTCATATTTCCTCCTATGCCACCAAAAATTTTTGAGAAGAGACCGAATTCTTTTTCTACTCTGTCTATTATTACTATGCCGCCTAATGGAAATGTTATATTCTTCATAAGGAGATATTGGCAAAGCCAATATCTCTTTTTAGGCGGCTAACTGGCAAATTCAGGTTTTCTAATAATGAAGATGCAGTTGTTTCATTTTCTTTAAACCATCCAAGCGTGTTCCATCCTATATAGAGAGGAATGCTCACATTATATATTGGAATATCAGCTAAGGAAAATATTGAATCATTTTTCATACCTATGAAATATCCATGTCCATCTTCAATTTCAAAGTCATATGGTATGCCTGGGGCATATAATTCAAACTCGCCAATGCTTGCGTTCCATCCTAAAATAATGCTACATCCTTCTATGTCATTGAACAATGATGAAGCATTGTAGCCATTTTCGCAAGGCAGTGTAATTAAATTCCATCCTTTGTAAAGAATGAATGAAAACAAACTTGGATTTATATTGAAAACAACGCTGTCGGTATGTCCATCGTATTCTGCATACAATATTGCAGTTCCACCATTCCATCCTGAACTAAATAGAATGCTTTTTCCATGGCTTGCATTTATACTTGCATTTGATGCATAATTGATAATGCTCCAGTTTGCATCTACAAATTCTATGAAACCATATGTATAATTAAATGCTGAAGCATATGCAATGAAAGAAAAGTTTGTTGAAATATTTGAATCTAAAATTTCATTTTTTGTTTCAAAAGTAACAAGAATATAATCTGATGATGGCTTTATTACCGCAATATTTTTTGAAATGGTTGTCATTGCACTATCATCATCCTCTACTGTTAAATTTACTTTATATAATCCTTCTTTATTGTATTGATGCTTTGGATTTTGCTTATAACTTGTTGTTCCATCTCCAAAGTCCCAATACCATGAAACAATTGAACCATCTAAATCATAGGATAAATCAGTGAAATAAATAGGCAAGATAGTGATTGGATTTAATGGCAAATATGAAAAGTTTGCAACTGGAAGAAAATTAGTTACATCGTAATTTTCATATGGTTGCATCAATGGATAATAATCATAATTACTCCCCCCCACATAATAAACGAAGTCTCCAATCCCATCTCCATTGGTATCACTTCCATTATACTCGCTCCAATAGTTTCCAAGATAGTTTGTATATGTGCTGCCATTGTATGTGTATGTTATAAAGCATGGAGAGTGCCATATGTTATTGCTGGATGAATAAAAAGTAAGCAAGATGACATTGTTGATTATGTTGCAATTGTAAATTGTGTTGTTGGAGGAATACCAAAGCCGGATGCTATACTCATTGTTGATTATGTTGCAATTGTAAATTGTGTTGTTGGAGGAATACCAAAGCCAGATGCCCTCGCCATCGTTGATTATGTTGCAATTGTAAATTGTGTTGTTGGAGGAATACCAAAGCCAGATGCCCTCGCCATCGTTGATTATGTTGCAATTGTAAATTGTGTTGTTGGAGGAATACCAAAGCCAGATGCCAAAAACATTGTTGCTTATGTTGCAATTGTAAATTGTGTTGTTAGAGGAATCATGAAGTGAGATGCCATAATAATTGTTGCTTATGTTGCAATTGTAAATTGTGTTGTTAGAGGAATCATGAAGTGAGATGCCATAATAATTGTTGCTTATGTTGCAATTGTAAATTGTGTTGTTGCTTGCACGATAAATTTTCACACCAGCATTTGGCCAGTACCCGCCGCTATTTCTTATTGTAAATCCACTCATACTAATCCAATCAGCAGTTATATTCACAACATCTCCTGCATTGCTCCCATCTATTATTGTTGTTTCTTTATCTTCCCCTATAAGGCTTATCCTTTTGTCTGTTACCACATTTTCATAATATATACCAGAATAAACAAAAACTGTATCTCCATCGCTTGCATTATCTATTGCATCCTGTATGAGTGTATAGTTATTTGGTCCGCTTCCACCAACATATAAAATGTTTCTTCCTACTGATTGTGCCTCCGCCCTCTCTATATTAAATCCGCTTTCTATTTCAGCAACAACAAAACCAGCAATCACTAAACTAATTGCAATCAAAAGAAGCATTCTCAATTTTTTTTGCCCCCATATTTTTGCCTCCAAGGTTATAACCAAAATTTGCATAAAAATTTTTTTATACTCTAGATTACAATTGAAATAAAATTAATGGGTAAAAAGAAGGCGAGAAAAATCGTGAATTGATTCAAAAATTTCTAATTTTTAACTTCACACCTTTGTTATCCCAACTATTTTATCTCCCTTGTTCAATTTCATCAGTCTCACGCCCATTGTATTTCTTCCCTGTCTTCTTATATAAATTGCTTTTGTTCGCACCATCATTCCTTCTCTGCTTGATATCAAAATCTCATTTTCATCATTAACTGAAATCACGCTAACAACCTTTCCATTCCTCTCATTTGTCTTTATGGTTATTGTCCCCTTTGCCCCTCTCTTTGTTACTCTATAATCGTTTATGTGGGTTCTTTTACCATATCCATTTTCTGTAACTGTAAGCAAATCAGCATCTTCAGCAACTTCAACTGAAACTACTTCATCATTGCCTCTCAATCTAATTCCTCTAACTCCCATTGCATTTCTCCCCATATTCCTTAATTCATTTTCATAAAAAACGCAAGCATATCCATTTTTTGTTGAAAGTATTATTTTCTCTCCTTCCTTAACTATTTTAACTCCAACTATTTCATCATTTTCTCTTAATTTCAATGCAATCTTTCCTTTCTTTCTTATATTTGATAGCAATTTCAGAGCCATTTTCTTTGTTGTTCCTTTCTTCGTTGCAAAAACTAAATTCTCATCTGAAAAATCCTTCACAGGAAGAATTTCAACTATTTTATTTGAAGGAATTATATTTATCAAAGCTCTGCCCTTTGAATGCCTCCCGCCATATGGAATTTCATATGCCTTTTTAACAAAAACCTTTCCATCTGCAGAAAAGAAAAGTAGATAGTCATGAGTTGAAGCTTTTGTTATTTTATATATTGCATCTTCCTCCTTCATTTTCATTCCAATTAAACCTTTACCCCCTCTCTTCTGGCTTTTATATTCTTCAAGTGAAACTCTTTTTATGTATCCTCCTGATGTAAGTATTATAACAACATCTTCCTCCTGTATCAAATCCTCTATATCAACTTCCACTTCTGCCTCCCTTATTTCAGTTCTCCTCTCCTCTCCATATGTCTCTTTTAAATATTCAAGCTCTTTCTTTATTATATTGTCAATTTCTTTCTCGCTCCCGAGTATTTTGTTAAAATAATCAATTTCCTTCTCTTTTTCCTTTTTCTCCTTTTTTATGGAATCATATTCCATTGATGTTAAAGATTGCAGACGCATTGAAAGTATCTCCTTTGTCTGCTTCTCAGAAAAACCAAATTTTTCAATGAGACGAGAGAATGCCTCTTTTGCATCCTTAGAACTTCTTATTAAAGAAATAACTTCATCAATGTTTTCAAGAGCTTTTATAAATCCATCAAGAATATGCTTCCTTTCTTCGGCTTTTTTAAGTTCATATTCGCTCCTTCTCCTGACAACATTTCTCCTGTGTTTTATGTATTCCTCTATAATCTGCTTTATGTTGAGCAACTTTGGAACTCCATCAACGAGTGCTATAAAATTTATCCCATATGTTCTCTCAAGTCTTGTATGTTTGAAAAGTTGATTCTCAACAACCTCTGGAAAAACATCCTTCTTCAAAACTATAACAATTCTCATTCCTCTCCTGTCTGATTCATCCCTCAAATCAGATATTCCTGTTATAACTTCCTTTCTAACTAACTCTGCAATGTGTTTCAACAATTCCGATTTATTTACTTGATACGGAAGCTCTGTTACAACTATTTTATTATCTTCAAAATGAGTTTTTGCCCTTATTTTTATAATTCCCTTTCCATTTATATAAGCCCTCAAAATATTCATTCGCCCATATATTATCCCTCCAGTTGGAAAATCTGGTCCTTTTATATATCCAAACAAATCATTTATTGATATATCTGGATTGTCTATGGTTGCTATAATTGCATCTACAACCTCCCTTAAATTATGAGGAGGGATATCAGTTGCCATTCCAACTGCAATTCCATATGAACCATTAACAAGCAAATTTGGAAGAAGAGCAGGTAAAATTTCTGGCTCTTTCAGTGTTCCATCAAAATTATCTCTCCATTCTACAGTATCCTTATCAATATCCTTAAGCAATTCCTCGCTTATCTTGCTCAATCTCGCCTCTGTATATCTCATGGCAGCAGGAGCATCCCCATCAACACTCCCAAAATTTCCCTGCCCATCTATCAGAGGATATCGCATTGAAAATGGTTGGGCCATTCTTACTAAAGCATCGTAAACTGCTGTATCTCCATGAGGATGAAATTTACCAAGCACCTCTCCAACAACTCTCGCTGATTTTCTATGGGGCTTATTATAGTGCAACCCCATCTCATTCAATGCATACAAAATTCTTCTATGAACTGGTTTCAAACCATCCCTAACATCTGGTAATGCCCTTCCAACAATTACGCTCATTGAATAGTCAAGATAAGATGTTTTCATCTCTTCTTCTATTGGCTTGGTAACTACATTCTCAGATATCAAGATTCACTACCTCCTTTGCATGCTCCTTTATGAATTTCCTTCTTTCTTCAACATTTTTCCCCATCAAAATTGTGAATAACTCATCTGCTTCTATTGCATCCTCTATCTCAACTTTCTTCATTATTCTCTTTTCTGGATTCATTGTTGTTTCCCATAACTGCTCTGGATTCATCTCTCCAAGACCTTTATATCTCTGAATCGTGCCTCCATTCTCGCTTATTCTTTTCATCTCTTCATCACTATAAGCATAATACTCCTTATTTCCCTTTTTTATTCTGTATAGAGGGGGTTGAGCAATGTAAATATATCCATTTTCAATTAGTGGCTTCATATAACGGAAGAAGAATGTAAGAAGCAGTGTTCTTATGTGTGCGCCATCAACATCTGCGTCTGTCATTATGATTATTCTGCGATAATTTGCCTTCCTTATATCCACTTCATCTCCTATTCCAGTCCCAATTGCAGATATTATGGCTCTTATTTCATTATTCTCGAGTATTTTATCAAAGCTTGCTTTCTCAACATTCAATATCTTACCTTTTAATGGCAATATTGCCTGATATTTTCTATCCCTTCCCTGCTTCGCAGAGCCACCTGCAGAATCTCCTTCAACAATAAACAGCTCGCATTTTTCTGGTTCATTCGAAGTACAATCTGCAAGTTTTCCAGGAAGAGATATTGATTCAATGTAACTTTTTTTGCGAATCAGTTCTCTCGCCCTTCTTGCTGCCTCCCTTGCTTTTGATGCCTGCAAAGCCCTCTCTATGATTTTTCTTGCAACAGATGGATTTTCTTCCAGATAAGTTGAAAGCTTGTCATACATTATTGTTTCAACTATTCCCTTAGCTTCAGAATTTGCAAGTTTTGTTTTTGTCTGTCCTTCAAATTGAGGGTCTGGAACCTTGCAGGAAATTATTGCTGTAAGTCCCTCTCTTGCATCCTCTCCCTCAAGATTTTCATTATTTTTGAATATGTTTCTTCTTCCATATTCATTTAAAACTCTTGTTAAAGCGGACTTGAATCCTGAAAGATGGGTTCCTCCTTCCTTTGTATTTATGTTATTGACGAAAGTGAAAACATTTTCAGCATATCCATCTGTATATTGCAGGGCTACTTCAATATTTATTCCATCTTTTTCTCCTTCAAAATAAATTACTTCATGCAATGGATTTTTGTTCCTGTTTATATATTCAACAAATTCTTTTATGCCTCCTTCATAATTGAATAGATATTCCTCTCCACTTCTTCTGTCGGAGAATTTTATTCTCAATCCTTTATTCAGAAAAGCAATTTCCTGCAATCTTTTTTTGAGAGTATGTCTGTCAAAAACCTTCCCGCCAAAAATTTCATCATCAGGCAGAAAAGTTACTTTAGTTCCAGTTTCCTTTGTTATCCCTACTATCTCAAGTTTTGTAACTGGCTTGCCTCTTTCGTATCTCTGTTTGTATATTTTCCCATTTCTTTTTATTTCAACTTCCATCCATTTTGATAAAGCATTTACAACAGAAACTCCAACACCATGCAGACCTCCTGCGACCTTATAAGCACCTTTTTCAAATTTTCCTCCAGCATGCAACTTTGTCATCACCACTTCCACTCCAGATATTCCATACTCTTCATGAATTTCAACTGGAATTCCTCTTCCATTGTCATCAACTGTTATACTTCCATCCTCATTTAATGTAATATCTATTTTAGTGCAGTAACCAGCCAGAGCTTCATCAACAGAATTGTCAACAACTTCCTCCACCAGATGATGCAACCCTTTTTCATCTGTGGAGCCAATATACATTGCTGGTCTTTTTCTGACTGCCTCTAACCCCTCGAGTACTTTAATTTTATCAATACCATATTCTTCTGTCATTTCCAAAAAAATTAATGGAATATACCTTTGCTCTCCTGTTTAACTCCTTCTGCCTTCTTCCAGCAGTTTTCACAGTACAGCTTTCCGCATATTGGACATTCATATACCATTCCTTTATAACCTGGGTCAAGCATGTTTATACCACATGAACTGCATGACACCTCTTCTTTATATTTCTCCCTACAATCCTTGCAGACGAGAACATCTGGTGTAAGCAGTCCTCTTATCCTTTCTTTTCTGATTTCGTCTTCATTCATTTTACTCCCAAACTAAAACAAATTTCTACATATAAATTTTGTTATAAAATTGATATTTCGCAAGCGAAATACACCAGAAAATAAACGATTTTTCGGTATTGTCCTAATTTACGATAGTTTATTATACTAGAACATAATATACTATTAGGTGAAAAGAATGGCTCGTCCGAGAGGAACAATTAATGTTGTTTGTCAAAATCCCAGATGTAAATATTATCTGAAAGAAAAAGGAAAGGACATCATTAAAAGTGGTAAATATTCAACAGGTCATCAAAGATATTATTGTAAACACTGTAGGACCTATTTTATGGAAACGAAAGGAACACCTCTCTACAGAAGGAGATTA
>DRIF01000062.1 GCA_011052825.1 Thermoplasmatales archaeon | reverse complement strand
TTTGTTTCTGTTGTATTTAGGGCACCCATAACCTTCCATTCAAAAGTTATATTTTCTCCCGTATAAATTTCATCTGGCAAAATGTTTGTTATTTTTATATATGGTTGAGCTATATCAATCAGCAATAAGGCCAGTCTTATATTTTTTGGAATATATCCATCCTCATCTCCACCAGGAGTGTAAACATCTGCTCTTCCTCCCAGAGTCGATTCTGGGGGATATTTTGAACTTGATATTTCAACACAATGAGTTAAAGATCTGCATCCATTTGTTGGCCAATTTGGATCTGCATTTGGCAAATCCCAGCTCATTGCATAGGCATAATCCTCGTATGCCCCATAACATGGGTATAAAATATCGTTTGATCTTCCCCATTGATAATACCCGCTGTATGGACCAGCATACTGACTCATGTAATTTCCCTGGTTATAAAATGCTATATCATCAGGTGATTCTGTGTTTCCAAGATGAGCGTAACAGCCCCATGCATATATAATCATCTCTGTTCCACCATGCCAGCTTACTGTGTTTATGAACAAATGTCTTTTGGTGAGTTCATGAATTGCTTTTGCTCCAATTGTCGAAAATATGTGGCTACTGGGGTCATATGGATAATCGCGATTCATATCAATTCCATTTTCATCATACCTTTGATGGTGAACCCAGCCATATGGATTTGCCAGTGGAATAATATATATCTCTCTATGGTCAACCATATATTTTATCCATTCATCAGTATAATAATGCTCTACAAGCCACTCTGCCAGATAATATGCAACTTCAACACTAACTTTTTCATCTCCATGATGACAACCGATAAAAAGCACTTCCGGTTTGTTGAATCCTGTACTTTCATTTGTTATACGAATAATCCATGTTTTATAAACTTCTGAACCATGAACCACATCTGGCAAACCAAATTTATCCTGTGCAGTGTAAAGTTCAAAAATTTCGGGGTATGAAGAATTTAGATTCTGCATATCAGAAACAAGCCATGCATAATCTCCTGTACTTCCTGGATAATTTGTGTGATATTCATAAAGAGAATCCAGTTTTTTTTCATTATATGCGATTGATACAAAACTTATAGAAATTAAAAGAAAGAAAAACATAACTGATATAGTTTTTCTCATAATCATCCTTCTCCATGCCATATGCTTTGCTCTGTTACTGCTACTAAAAAGCCGTCTCCTCTTTTTATGACAAAGTTGTTTGGCACGCCAGGAGCATATAAATCAAAGTCAGCAATGCTTGCATTCCATCTCAATATAATATTGCACCCCTGAATTGAGTTTAATAATGAATCTGCTGTTGTTTGTTCTTCTCTAAACCAACCAAGCATATTCCATCCTTCATATAATAAAACAGAAACGTTTTCTATTGGCATTCCTGTTATATTGAAGAATGTGCCATTTTCATTTTCTATCCCAATTAAATATCCTTTTCCATTTTCTATGGCAAAATCATTTGGTGTGCCTGGAACATATAAATCAAAGTCAGCAATGCTTGCATTCCATCTTAATATAATATTGCAACCAGGAATGTCTGCATATAATGATGATGCAGTGTAGTTATGTTCTACAGGCAAAGTAATTAAATTCCATCCTTTGGAAAGAGAGAAGTTGAAAGTAATGGATACAGTAAATCCATCTGGTTTATGGCCTCCATAAAAAACATTTAACATCTCTGGTTCTGGAGGTGTCCATTCCGGTTTTACAAACTTAACCATTGGGTCTCCATAACAGACATAATATAGGCTGCTATCTGTGCCTCTCTGTCCTGTATTTGGAGCATATAATGGGGCAGTTCTTGCAGTTGCATATGTTGCTGCCTCACCAAAACTGTAATTTTCGTGAGTTATTAAATATGTAAACAAATTCCACCACCATCCTGAGCCAGTAAATGAAACAGATGTGTAGCTACCAATAGACATTATGCCCCCATGCTCAAGCAATACTTCATTCATCTCTCCATTTGCCATACTACATGCATTATATCCTATCAACAAACTGTGAGTGTTTCCCAAATCATTGTCTAAATCAGTTTGAGAGTAATATCCTCCTGCACTTCCATCATATGTTCTTCCATCGTCATCTGGCCAATATGGTGAACCCCATGCTTCCCCACTGTAATCCTGAGCTATTCCATTGTCATATTCTCTTATGGCTATTCCTGTTCCTCCTCCGTGACAGCTGAAATAGAGATAGGTTGAACCATTCTCCACATCTGCAACAAAACCTATATTTGGAACATCCGGCTGAGCTGGATGACTTCCTGTCCCTGCATAAGCTCCTGAATGGAAATGAGCTTCATATCCCTTACCTATGAATGAAGCAAAAATTGATGGGTCGCAATCTGCACCATCCCCGGGGCCAGGCGGGAGGATTGGTGAGAGATTTGGCGTATTGTTGAAAATATCCTGCCATGGGAAATAGTTATTTTCTGCACACCATCCTCGGTAAGGCCATCCAAATATTTCATTTACAATATGATTTGTTCCCCATGAATCAACAACTGGACTACCAGCATTAACAGTATGTTGCACTTCATATGCATTCATACACAATGTTGTATGGTTTGGACGAGGATTTGCAAAAATTGTTGCCCTATATGTTCCTCCTCTGTTAACCAAAGCTATATTTCCTGTAAAATTGAGGGGCATTCTACCTGTAATTGCACCATTTGCGGTTAAATCTGATGGATCTCCATTTAAGGCGCGTTCAAAAGTTACGCTGAAACCATTTGATGGGTCATAATATGTTGCAGTATTGAAAGTAACTACGATTTCTAAATCGTCTGGGTCATTTCCACCCAAGCCATTAAGCCAGTTATAAAAGTCATTGGCTATTGTCTGCTCTCCATATCTTACTTCATCTGGAAGTTCATATGGTTCAGTTAACTTTTTATTTGACATCTTTAAATTTTTCAATATTTCTTCAACATTATTGGATAACAACGCAATGCTATCAGGCAGGAACAAAACATATCCTCCATATCTCGCCCCATATAGAGAAGCAGGAAGATTCTGCCAGTTATATATTATTGCACAAAGCATTGATTGATTTGTCAGATTCATTATATATGAGACAATTGCATTTTCTGTTGTAAGAGATGCTTCAACTGCTATACCCAGTGAAGCTAACTGATTGTCTACTGTATCATTTATTACGTCCCCAATTTCAACCATAACCACGCTATTTACACCAAGTTCTTCTAAAACATCTGTAGTATTTTGCCCCAATAAAGAGGGAGAGGTGAATAAGAGAGGAGCATTATATAAAGAAGCTATTACAGCAGCATTCGATATACTTTCAACGTCATCATCTGATAGGGTTTGCTTGTAAGGTGCTATTATAGCCCTTGAAGAATTTTCCCAATCATGGATTGCAATTGAATCTGCAATTTCAAAAGAATTCCCTGTTATATTTGTAACGTTTTCCCATTCAAGATTATAAAAATTTTTAAACTGTATTTTTTTATACTCTGGAACATCTCCTATGAAATTTATGTGTTTAACTCCACCCCATTCATCCAAATAAGTTTTCCAGTCCTCCATTATGTATTCTATTGGCATTGAAACTATATCTGGAATCAGTAAAGATTGATATACAGTACCGTTATAATGAAAAACTGTCATTGGTATAGACGCTAAAAAATTGTATTCGGTATCAGTATCAGTGTCTTCTAAATGAACTATATTAACCCTTGGTAAAAATTTTGCTTTTATATGAGAAGGAGGCCATGCACCTTTTTTATCTTGTAATAGTTTACCTTCAGGTAAATAAGAAAAAAGTAAAATGGCAAACAAAAAAAGGGATAAGAGTTTAATGTGTGTGTTTTTCATGTATTTCATCCCTCCTACATTTTTTTATCCATATTATCCATACCATATACTTTCTTCTGTTGTCCCAACCATGAATCCATCGCATATCTCTATAATGAAATCATATGGTGAACCAGACACATACATATCAAAATCTTCTTTGCTATTATTCCACCCAAGAACAATAGTGCATCCAGGTATGCTTGAATAAATTGATGATGCATAAATAGGTTGTTCTTCACACCATCCAAGACAATTCCATCCTTCCTGCAAGGCAACCTCAACATTTTCTATTGGCATTCCTGTAACACTGAATATTGTGTCTTCCCCCACAGCAACAAAATATCCATGTCCATCTTCAATGGCAAAGTCATATGGTGAGCCAGACACATACAAATCAAAATCGTCTGCACTACTATTCCATCCTAAAATTATATTACAGCCCTCTATGTCATTAAATAATGATGAAGCGGTATAATCATTTTCTACAGGCAAAGTAATTAAATTCCATCCATGATATAAGTCAATATTATATGTAACAGTTGAAGGAATTATATTTACAAATACTGTAATAGTTCCGCCTCCTCCATTTGAATTTATATATATGTTGGAAGAATGTATTCCTTCAGAGAGAGAAGTTGTGTCAATATCCACATTTATGGTATCATGTTCTCCAGTTGATGATCCTGATGTTGGATAAACATCCAGCCAGCTGGAATACTCTGTAATAGTATAGGAAAGAACATCAGTCCCTGTATTCCAGACTTCAAATTGAAGACTTGTCTGCTCACCCTCGTGCATATCCCCAAAGTCGAGAGAGGATGGGCTGTAATCCAGAATTGGTCCTGGAATCAGGAAAGTTACACCAAATGTTCCATCTCCTCCATTTGATGTTATACAAATCTCTCCTGAATAAAAACCAGGAGTTAAACCTGTTGTATCTAAATAAACAGTTATTTCATCCGGAGGTAATTGATAAGGGGTAACTGATCCACCTGTTGGTGTATA
>DRIF01000061.1 GCA_011052825.1 Thermoplasmatales archaeon | reverse complement strand
TGCTGTGTTGCGTAACCGCTTCCTCTCTTATCCAAATTTTACTATGATTATGCAAATTCCTATTTTTTCCAAATAGGAATTCCTGTCATATCATAGTAAATCATTGCATTGTAAAAAATATACTTCAATTTTGCTTCATGATACATGTTTTCCTTTTTTGTGGCCCTCACAAATTCTCCAAATTTTCTCTTTACAACAGAATGAGGTATCTCGCTATACCATCTTTTACCATACTCATATCTATCCTTCCATTTTTCATATCCCAATTCATGAAATTCCTTCGCATATTTCTTTCTTGGATTTTTACTTCTTGTTGTTGGAGGAGGTTTTCTAACCTTTATTACGGGCTTAATGTTGTATTCTTCGGATATTCTAAAACTTTCATTTGAATCATATGCAGCATCTGCATTTATCTGAATCACTTTCCCTCCTTTATTCTCAACATTTTCAATAGATTGCTCAGCCAATTCACCAAATTTTGCATTATCATGTATTGTTTCATCTGTTATTTCCATTGCAACAACCTGCTTGTTTTTATCATCCACTGCTGCATGAACTTTAATCCATCCTCTCCTTACTTTCCATTTTTCACGCATCCATTCTCCTCTATTTGTTACCTTTACTCCAGTCGAATCAAGAGATATAACAACATCTTTTCCTTTGTATTTCAAAAGAGTTTTCTCCAGATCGATTTTAAGTTTGCTTACCCTCCTGAAAATAGTTGTATAATGAGGAACCTCGAACGGGACAAGTTTTGATAACCCTATAAGATAACCCTGCAAACCCCTATAATCTATGCCAAGAAGAATATAAATGTAGGCAAGAAAAGTCATCAAGGAATCTGGATACTGATATGGTGCACCTTCCTTTCCTCTATTCATTTCGTCCAATTCTTTTTTCCAAGTCTCAATGAAATCCAAGGAAATATATGCCTCTCCTCTTCTGACAAGTTTTCTATTATAATTTCTCCAGTTTCTATTATCCTTATATTTCTCACCCCATCTCTTCTTTTTCATATCCCATCCCCAATAAGGGAAAGGATATGAAACTAATAAGCGTTATGCAACACAGCAGTTGCTATTGCTTTGTTGTATAACCTATTTTCATAACCCTTTCTTCTATTTATTGTAATTAATATATGGTTGCATTATAGAAAATTTATTTTAATTTGGCTTCATGATATATGTTTTCTTCCTTAATTACTCTGACAAATTCTCCACATTCTCTCTTTCCAACCGAATGAAGGATTTCGCTATACCATCTTTTGCCATATCCATATCTATCCTTCCATTTCTTATACTCCGACCTATGATATTCTTTTGTATATTTCTTTCTTGCTGTATGAGGAGGTTTTCTAACCTTTATTGCAGGAATGATATTATGTTTCTCAGTTTTCAAAAACTTTCATTTGAATCATATGCACATCTGCATTTGCTTGAATTATTTTTCCTTTTAACTTTAACATTTTCGATAGAATTTTCCAGTAATTCTCTAAATTTGGCATTATCGTATATTTCTTCATTTGTTATACTTATGTTGGTAACCTGCTTATTTTCACCATCAACTGCAACATGAATTTTAATCTATCCTCTTCTTATTCTCTATTTCTCACGAATCCATTCTCCTCTATTCGTTACCTTTCCCCCGGTAGAATATAAGGAAATGAAACATCTTTTCCTTTATATTTTAACAAAGTTTGCTCCAGATCAATTTTTAATTTGCTTATTCTTCTGTAGATGGTTGTATAGTGAGGAACTTCAAATGGAACAAGTTTTGATAACCCAATTAAATACTCCTGTAATCCTCTATAATCAATACCAACAACATAGATATAACTAAAGGAAAATCCAACAACATAGATATAACTAAAGGAAAATCATAAGAGTTTCTGGATATTGATATGGAGTACCTTCTTTTCCTCTGTTTATTTTCTTCAATTTTTTCCATGAATCTATAAAATAATGAAATATGCGTCTCTCCCTTTTTTTCACAAGCTTTCTTTATATTCTCTCCAATTTCTTTTATCTGAATCCTTCTTACCCCATCTCTTCTTTTTTCATATCTATCTCTAAGAGAGGAAGGATGTGAAATTAATAAAAGTTATAGGTTATGTATCACAACAGTTGCTATTAGAGTGTGGCTTGGAGTTGCCTTTACAATCTAAGTGTTAAGTTGATAATGCCAATCATATTTTAACTTCAAATTTTCTGGCAGATGAGCATAAACATTTAAAGTAGTGAAGACAAAAGTTAATAATAAACCTGACTTTGCCATTTCAAGCTAATTATACTGCCATTGTATAATTTGCCAGTTGCAATTTTTATTACATTTTACCACCTCAAATTCAAGCTTTTGTCCTCATAACGCCGTATAAAATCACCAAAAATTGCCAAAATTTTGGGCGTAACATTGCTCAAAATGTGGAAACGAAAGCCATTTGGTGGATAAACAACGGTCATTGACAAATTTATTAGCGATTTTTTGAGGACTTTTACATTTTTCACAGGAGAAAATTTATCC
The DNA here is from genome assembly GCA_011052825.1 of Thermoplasmatales archaeon. GTDB lineage: Archaea > Thermoplasmatota > E2 > UBA202 > JdFR-43 > DRIF01. The sequence goes on along the minus strand of DRIF01000061.1, from coordinate 22 downwards.
AAAATTAGTGTCAAATTTATCA
>DRIF01000060.1 GCA_011052825.1 Thermoplasmatales archaeon | reverse complement strand
TATGGGTGTAGCAAATCCTGTTGATTCAATTGCCACAATTGCTTTTTCCATATTCTTTAAAAACTTATGAAATTCCTCGGGCTCGTTCTCAAATTTTTCTTTCTTTATCAGTTCCCCATTTTCATTCATCACTATTCCATATACTTTCTCCTTATGCAAATCTATTCCAACATACAGCATGTTCATCACCCTCATTTTATGGCTTGAGGGCTTATACGCCCTTCTCCTGCGGAGGGTTCACATGCTATCTAAAAAGAGTATTCTCCAGGTAACTGCTTCTCTAGAGGTAAAATCTAAACATCCGCTTGCTGAGGCAATTGTAGAAAAAGCAAAAAAAGAAAATGTTAAATTAATGGGCATCCAAAAATTTAAATCAGTTGCTGGTAAGGGATTGAAAGGTGAAATTGAAGGGAAAATGTTTTATGTTGGAAACAAGAGTTTTTTTAAAGAAGTAGGCATTGAATTTTCTGATAAAGTATTAGAAGATTTTGAAAAAGAAGGAAAGACAACAGTTTTAGTAGGTAATAAAAACCACATTATTGGAATAATTGCATTAATGGACAAGATAAGAGAAGATTCTTACGAGGTTATAGAAGAACTGAAGAACCAAGGAATTAAAACAATAATGCTTACTGGAGATAATAAAAAGGTTGCAAAAGCGATTGCTAAAAAACTTAAAATTGATGAATATTATGCTGAACTTTTACCTAAAGATAAAGTAAAGATAATTGACGAGTTGTTAAAGAAATATGAACATGTAGTCATGATTGGTGACGGTGTAAATGATGCTCCTGCCTTAGCTAAAGCTCATGTTGGAATTGCTATGGGTATTATTGGTTCAGATGTAGCAAAAGAAACTTCTGATATTGCCCTCATGCACGATGATTTAACAAAGGTGAATTACCTTATTAATTTAAGCAAAAGAACCATGTCTATTGTAAAGCAAAATGTTTTACTCTCAATTTTAATTAAAGGTTCTTTTGCAATTTTGACATTTCCAGGATTTGTTACTTTATGGTTGGCTGTTGGCGTTGGCGACATGGGATTGAGTTTAGCTGTTATATTAAATGCCTTGAGGATTGGGAGAAAAAGATGAAAAACATTAATTAATATCCTCTAATTATTAGCGAATAACAAAAATTGACTGACCCTGATATTCCTTTTTGGCTACAAAATTTAACTAAAAATAAAAATAGAGAGTTATGGCAGAGAGTAGTAGCATCTCTTTGGAACTACAATTTTGCCATCTTCTTTTAACTTCTTTATTATCTTTGAAACTTCTTTCTTATCCATACCAGTCATCTCTGCCACATCCCCAGGACGGAGTGGCTTTCCTGCCTTTTTAAATGCTTCAAGCACTTTTTTCTCATTTTCCTCCATTTTTCACCTCCTAAAATTTCTCAAATTTTTCTTTTGGAGCATTGCATACAGGACATTTTGCTGGTGGAGTGCCAATATGTGTGTATCCACAAACAGGACATATGTATATATCTTCAATGTCAATATCCATATTACTCGCCACTGATTGTTTAGCCTCTTGGTAAAGTCCAGCATGTATTTTTTCAGCTTCTAAAGCATAATGGATTGAAAGCTTTGCAGATTTTTCATTCTGGAGTTCCGCTATTGCATTGTATGATGGATACATTTCCTCAACTTCAAATGTTTCACCATCAATACCTGTCTGAAGATTTTTTTCTGTATCATTTATTATTCCAAGATTTCTTGCATGATTTTTTGCATGAACAAATTCTGCATAAGCTATGGCTTTGAAGAGTCGTGAAATATTTTTATACCCTTCTTTCTCTGCAATTTCACTGAAGATTAAGTATTTCACATGTGCCATTGATTCTCCAGCAAATGCCTCATCTAGGGATTTTTCAGTCATTTTCCTCATTTTATCACCTCCTTTAATTTTTCCAAAACTTTTTCAACATGTCCATTTACCCTTACCTTCCTCCATTCATAAATAATTTCTCCATCTGGAGAGATAAGGAATGTACTTCTCTCCACACCATGATATTCTCTTCCATACATTTTTTTCAATCTCCAAACTCCATATTTTTTAATAACTTCTTTCTTTTCGTCGCTCAGCAGTTTTATTTTCAAATCATGTTTTTCCTTAAATTTTTTATGACTTGATGTCGAATCAGGGCTTATTCCTATTATATAAGCACCCATTTCCTCAAATTTTTTTATATTTTTGGAGAAATTCACAGCTTCTTTTGTGCATCCTGAAGTGTTATCTTTTGGATAGAAATATAGAACAATCCATTTTCCCTTGAATTTTTCCAAGCAAACTTCTTTTCCATTTTCATCTGGAAGACAAAAATCAAATGCTTTCATTTTATCTCAAAACTTCATAAAATTCTTCATATGGCATTTGAGAAAGAAATGCAGGCATTTGTTCAAATGCTTTCATGAACACCTCTGTGTTATGGGATTTTTCATGTGCCTCCTTGCTTTTCCAGTATGTTATCATTATATATTTTTCTGGTTTTGTCGTCTCTTCTCTCAAATCTCCTGGTAACCCACTTCCTATTGCAGAGATGCCATTTATTCTCAGCAATTTTCCTCCCAGAAACCCTGGCATTTCATCTGTTGCCTTGCAAAGTTCTTCCAAACTCCTCTCAAAATGCTCTCTCACTCCTTCTCTTACCATTACATAATTTATAGCACATATTATCTCACTGCCTTCCTTCTCATAGCTATCCATTTCTTCAGGCATAATAACATCAGATTTAATTCCTTTCTCTTCCAAAATTTTCTGAGCCATTTTAGCTCTTCTACCAGTATCACAGCAGAATGTTATATCTTTGTCTTTTAAGAAATCGAAGTAAAAATGAAGGTCATGCAATGATATATTTATTGCCCCCTTTACATGCTCTTTAACAAATTCCTCTCTTGTTCTTACATCAACTATTAACTTTTCCATTTAACTCTCCCTTTTCCATAATCCATGAATGGTGCAATATTCTCTTACCTCTTTAACATCTTCAACATCAAATTCTGCCTCTGGTTCGTCTCTTGGATTTAAATATTTCCTCAAAATTTTATCATCTGCAGTTATAATCTCTATCATTTCTATGAAATGCTTTTCCTCCATTGGATGAAGTATGCTCCCTACCTTAACTTTTATTTTTCCATCTCCCTTTTCTATCACTGGCAAATGTTTTTCATATCCCTCTTCCTCTTTCTTTGCCTCCATTAATTTCATTGGTTGTCCACAGCACACAAGCTGTCCAAAGCTTCCATGTATCACTTCAACAACATTTCCACATATTTCACATTTATATATTTCATATCTTTTAGCCATTTAACCACCTCTCAAAATTTCATTCACCTCTTCCTTTCCTTTTTTTAATTCTTCCACCTGCTCTTCATCCATTTTTAAGAGCATTGTCTGAAATTCGCCAACATGAGTTTTTTCCTCTCTGGCGATATCAAGCAAAATTTTTTTTAAATTTTTATCATTTACAAGATTTGCCATCTGTTCATATAAGTTTATTGCATCCAGCTCAGCTATTACAGCAAGGCGAAGTATTTCTCTATCTATGTCTTCTTTTCCAATTTTCTCCATTAAAACAGGTATTTTTGAGAGCATTATTTCACCTCCTGGAGTGGAGTGAATGTTCTTTGTCCAAGTTCTCTATCAAGCATCAAAATTCCTCTTCCATCTTTTCCAATTAAGCTCAACTGTTGCTTTATTTCATCTGCACTTGCCTCCTCTTCAACTTGCTCTGCAACAAACCACTGGAGCATATTGTATGTTGCATGGTCCTTTTCTTCAACAGCCATATTCACCAACTCATTTATCATATTTGTCACATTTACCTCATGTTTATATGTTTCTTCAAATACATGCAGTGGAGAATCCCATCCTGTTGGTGGCTTTTCTATTGCCATCATCTCAACCCTTCCTCCTCTCTCATTTATATAGTCAAAAAATTTCATTGCATGCATCAACTCTTCCTGAGCCTGCACACGCATCCAGTTTGCAAATCCTTTTAAATTTATGGATTCAAAATATGCAGACATGCTCAGATATAAATATGCTGAATATAGCTCTGCATTAACCTGTTTATTCAATGCTTTCAACATTCTTTCACTTAACATTTTTTCGCCTCCTTTAATAATCTCTCACTCTATCTTCTTATGACACATCCACCAGTCAAAGCACTCTATTTCTCCTCTTTCTTTTGCTTCTCTCCTTTCCTTAATCTGTTCTGTAGTTGAAGCAGGAGGCACTATAACGTGGTCTTTTATAAGTTCATTTTCTGGCCATTTATGTGGAAGTGCAACCTTATGCTTATCACTTATTTGCAGAGCTTTCAAAGCTCTCAATATTTCATCTATATCTCTTCCCACTTCAGCTGGATAATAAATTATAGCCCTTATTGTTGCCTCTGGGTCTACAATAAATACCGCCCTCGCTGTTATTGTTGCACCCTGTGGAATCATTCCCAATTTTTCTGCTAAATCGCCACGATCATCTGCTATTACTGGAAATTTTATTTCTACGTCCAAATTTTCTTTAATCCATTCAATCCATTTCAAATGACTGAATACTTGGTCAACACTCAATCCTATCAATTCTGCTCCAAGTTCTTTAAATTTCTCATATCTTATCTGAAATCCATAGAATTCTGTTGTGCATACTGGTGTAAAGTCAGCTGGATGACTGAAAAGCACAAACCATTTGCCCTTAAATTCATCAGGCAAATTCATCTCTCCTTTTGTTGTTTTCACCTTCACTTCAGGAAATTTTTCTCCTATTACCACCATTTTTATCACCAAAAATATATACATTCCGAATATATATAGTTTTTGTTACGTTTTTCATAATTTTAAATACGAATTTCTTAAAAAATAGTTTTTTTAACAATCAAAAGTTATAAATATACGAATTATATAATAATTTGTGCGAGGTTCGTAATATATGATTGATGAAATCGATAAAAAAATAATTGAGATGCTTCAGCGAAATGCCAGAACTCCTTTTACCAGAATAGCAGAGGAAATTGGATTGAGCGAAGGAGCGGTGAGAAAAAGAATAGATAATCTTGAAAAGAATGGAATTATAAAAAAATATATTGCAGTAATTAATCCAAAAAAATTGGGTTATAACAGCATAACTTTACTTGGCTTAGATGTTGAGCCAACAAAACTGCTTGACATTGCAAATGAAATTGCAAAAATAAAGGAGGCGAAAAATGTTTATCTTTCAACAGGGGACCATATGATAATGGCTGAGATATGGGCTAAAGATGGGAAGGAACTTTCTGAAATACTTGCACAAAAAATAGGAAAAATTGACGGAGTTAAACGTTTATGTCCTGCAATAATACTGGAAAAAATAAAGGAGGTGTAAAATGGAGGAAATAAAAATAGCTCTTCAGCTGGAGAAAGATGGTTATGCATATTATAAAAGAGCATCAGAATTATGCAAGAATGAATATGGTAAAAAAATGTTTAAAAAACTTGCAGAAGATGAAATAAAGCATTTACAGAAATTCAAAGAGATTGCAGAGGAAATTTTTGGAATTAAAATAGATGATAAAGACGAAGGGAAAACATCTGGATATATTTGAAAAAATAGATTTCTCAACAAAAGCGGGGGAATATAGTGCTTTAGACCATGCAATAAAATTTGAGGATAGAGCGTTTCACTATTTCAAAGAATCTTCTCTGAAATCAAAAAATGAGAAGGTAAGAAAACTTTTTGAGAAAATTGCAAAAGAAGAAGAAATGCATAAAACACTTTTGGAAGCTGAAAGAAACTATATTCATAAATCGGGAATATGGTTTGATTATCAGGAATTTTACATGGATGGACTTTAATTAATCACCATTCCATGGCTATTTTTTCTATTAAGTGAATTAAATATTTCCAGAAATCCTCAACACTTTTTATATTAACTCTCTCATCTGGACTGTGTGGGTGTTCTATCTGAGGACCAATAGAAATAATTTCCTTCATTCCTTTTATCTCTCCTATTACTCCTGTTTCAAGCCCTGCATGAATTGCCTTCTTTTCAGGTTCTTTTCCATACAATTCTTTAAAAGCATCAGATGCAATTTTTAGCAGTTTAGAATCTAAATTTGGTTTCCATCCAGGATATCTGCTTCCTTCCTCAACTTTTGAGTTTGCAAGTTCTCCTATACATCTTATGCTCTGAGCAATTCCATCTAAAGCAGAATTTATTGAACTTCTTGAACTCATCACAATTATGGCTTCATCATTCATTTTTATGGTTGCAAAATTTGTTGAAGTTTCAACAAGTCCTTTAACTTCCTGACTCATTGCAAGAACTCCGTGAGGGAGTGCCATCATTAAATATAAAAGTTTCCTGTTTGTCTCCTCGTCAAGCAATCTCTCTATATTACACTTTTCCACCTCAACCTTCAAATCTGGTTCTGTTCTGGAATATTCATTTTTGAACTGCTCTTCCATTTCTTTTATTTTATTTATTGTATTCTCTCCCACAACCACTTTTGCGCTCGCCTCCCTTGGAATTGCGTTGTGCTTGTCGCCTCCTTCAATACTGCTTACCCTTGCATTTATATTATAAAGAATTCTTGCGAGAAGTTTTATTGAATTTGCCCTTCCTTTATCAATTTCTATTCCAGAATGACCTCCTTTAAGTCCCTTCACTGTTATTTTCAATCCCTTTTTACTGACATTTTCATATTTTAAGGGAAGTTTTATTGTTGAATTAACTCCTCCAGCACATCCTATATAAATAACTCCAAAGTCCTCACTATCTAAATTTATCAACAAATCTCCTTTCATAAAATCCTTTTTCAATCCAAATGCTCCTGTAAGTCCAGTTTCCTCATCAACTGTAAATAGAAATTCGAGAGGACCATGTTTTATCTCATTACTTTCAATCAAAGCAAGGCACATGGCAACTCCTATGCCGTTATCTGCTCCCAGAGTTGTTCCTTTTGCCATAACCCATTCTCCATTTATATACGGCTGTATGGCATCTTTGCTAAAATCATGCTCAACATCCTTATTTTTCTCACAAACCATATCCATATGGCATTGAAATGTTATCATTGGAGCATTTTCAAATCCATTTGCCTTTTTTCTAACAACAACATTGTTTATTTCATCTATCTCAACTTCTGCCCCATTTTTCTTTCCAACCTCTGCTATATATTCAGCAATTTTTTCTTCATGTTTTGAACAACGAGGTATCTTACATATTTCCCCAAAATATTTCCATACTTTTTTTGGTTCTAAATTTTCGAGCATGATAGGAAATAAAATTTTATATAAAGAATTTGTGGGATGAAGAAAGAAAATTAAAAAGAATTGTTATTATAATTTTTTATATCACATTCATTTTCTTATTATGAAAAGATTGTTTGGAACAAATGGAGTTAGAGGAATTACAAATGAAAGTATGACATCTGATATGGCTCTTGCCTTGGGAAAGGCGATAGGGAGTTATTTTCAGGGAAATATAATAATTGCAACAGACACAAGAACTTCAAATGAAATGCTCAAAAACGCAGTTTTATCTGGATTAATATCCACTGGATGCAATGTATTTGATGCAAAAATAGCACCTTCTCCCGCTTTGCAATATTATGTGAAGAATAGTGATGCAGATGCAGGCGTTATAATAACAGCTTCTCATAATCCACCTGAGTTTAATGGTATAAAGGTTGTTGATGCAGATGGTTCAGAACTTGCAAGAGAAAAAGAGAGTGAAATTGAAGAAATATATTTCAATGAAAAATTTAAAAAAGCTGGATGGAATGAGATAGGAAAGGTATTTGATATAGACATTCTGGATTTTTATATGGAAGGCATACTTTCTTTAGTTGAACCAGAAAAAATAAAAGAGAAGAAACTAAAAATTGTTGTTGATTGTGGAAATGGTGCTGGATGTTATACAATGCCTTATCTCCTCTCTCAAGTTGCCGATGTTATTACACTGAATGCGCAGCCAGATGGAAATTTTCCTGGGAGAAATCCTGAACCTTCCATAGATAATGTAAGAGATTTGATGAAAACAGTTAAGGCAAGTGAAGCTGATTTAGGAATTGCATACGATGGAGATGCAGATAGAGCAATTTTTGTGGATGAAAATGGAAACTTTATTTATGGAGATAAAACTCTTGCTTTGGTTGCAGGATATAAAGTGGAAGAGAAGAAGGGAATAGTTGTAACACCTGTTTCAACTTCAAGCTGTGTGGAAGAATATGTTAAATCAAAAGGTGGAGAAGTCTTATACACAAAAGTTGGCGCTCCAATAGTTGCAAGGAAGATGATTGAAGTATCTGCTGTTTTTGGAGGAGAGGAAAACGGAGGTCTAATATTTCCAGAGCATCAGTATTGCAGAGATGGGGGGATGGCAAGCATCTCTGTTGTTGAAATAATTGCAAAAAAGGAGAGGAAAATTTCTGAACTCATTAAAGAAATTCCTTCATATGGAATGTTTAAAGCAAAGGTAAAATGTGCAGAGAGTGCAAAAATTATGGAGAAGTTGAAGGAAAAAATCTCTGGAAATAAATTTGATTATACAGATGGTATAAAAGCATATTTTGAAGAAGGATGGGTTCTCATAAGACCTTCAGGAACAGAACCGTTGATAAGAATTTATGCTGAAAGCAGTGACGAGGAAAAAGCTAAAAAAATTGCTGAAAAATATAAGAAAATTATAAAAGAAATGGGCAGGGATTGAAAATTTTGGGGAGGCGTTTTTAATAAAAAAACGCGTCCCTGCCCGAAAAGGCAACTCAAAAAGCTAAATAAAGTTTACTGTTAATTGCATTCTACAAATCAAAATTTTTATAGTGTTTTGCCTATAACAGTGTGAAAAGAAGCGAGATAAATGTGGCTGTTCTTCAGATGGAAGGAACAAATTGCGAGTATGAAAGCTATCTCTCATTTAAAAATCTGGGAACAAATGCAGATTTTGTGCATTTAAAACAACTTGAAAGAAAAAATAAAAGATTGGATGACTATCATTGCGTTTTCATACCAGGTGGATTTTCAGCAGGCGATTATGTGAGGGCGGGAGCAATATTTGCATCTCGCCTAAAGGCATCTTTATTCAACGATTTTAAAAAATTTGTTGAAGAAGGGTTTGCTCTGCTGGGAGTTTGCAATGGTTTTCAGGTATTAATTGAACTCGGTTTGTTGCCAGCATTAAATGGGATAAGTGATGAGCCAGAAGCATGCCTAACAACAAACAATTCAAATAGATTTGAATGCAGGCACACTTTGCTAAAACATGAAAAAAGTGTTTGCAAACTCACTAAGAATATTGAAGAAGAGAGTATAAATTTAATTCCATCTGCTCATATAGAAGGAAAGATAATTTTTAAAGATGATGAATATGCTCAGGAAGTTAATGATAGGCAGGTTGTTTTTAGATACGTTGACATGAATGGCAGAGAGGCAGAATATCCATGGAATCCGAACGGCTCTTTTGCAAATATAGCTGGAGTGTGTAATGATGAGGGAAATGTTCTTGGGATGATGCCACATCCAGAAAGAGCATTTTATGAATGGCAGAATCCAGAATGGAATAAAGGAGATGGAAAAAAAATTTTTGAAGGTATAATACAATACCTTGAGAGAAAATGGTAACAAAAATGGTTAAAGCTGAATTGATGGAAGATAAAGTCATTGTTGAAGAGCAGAAGGATGCAAGCAGAATTTATAATAAAGGATTTTTTGGAATATATGATGGAAAACTGGAATTAAATTTAGTTGAAGCATGTTATCTGCTTGATAAAGGAAAATTTGAGGTTGAAAAAAATGGAAAAAAACTTGATTTAAAAAAATTTATGGAACATTCTTTGTCATATATACCTGATTTTGAGATAAAATATTTTGTATACAGGGATTTGAGAGAGAGAGGATATGTTATAAAGGAGGGAAATGATTTTGTTTTGTATGAAAGAGGTAAAAAACCGCCTGCAAAACCTTCATTTACTGTTAAGGCAATATCTGAAAGAGCAAAATTTAAGATAAAAGAAATGGCAGAATTCATAGAAAAGGCAAAAAATAAGTTAATAGTTGGTGTTGCTGATGAAGAGGGAGATTTGACATATTATATTGCAAAATTTTTCAAATTAAAAGGAGGTTTAAAGGAAAGAAAATATGAAGGAAAAATTATACTTCTCAATGACAGATGCATTGTGTGGGATGAAAATTTAATGGAAAAATTAAAAGAGGATTTCATTGGGAGAGACTTTGGAAAATACATTCAAATATCCTTAACAGAAACCTGCTATCTCGCAGAAAAAGGAGCGAAAATAATAAAAAATGGCAGAAAGATTGGCATGAAAAGATTCATTCAGCATGCAAAAAAGATACAACCAGACATTGAAAATAGATTTAAAGTTTATTCAGAATTGAGGAAATTGAAACTGCTACCAAAAACTGGATTTAAATTTGGTTCTCATTTTAGAGTATATTCATCAGAACCTGAAAAAAGTCATGCCCCCTACTTGATTCATGTTGTTGGAAGTGATTATGAAGCAACATGGGCTGAGATAAGCAGGGCGGTGCGACTTGCCCATTCTGTAAAAAAAGAGATGATATTCTGCATGGTGGACGATGAAATAAAATATATAAGATTGAAGAGAATTACGCCATGATGAAAAATCATGCATTAAAGAAAATGTTTATTTTTTTGATAACACTGCTACTTTTATTAAACTTTAATGTAAAGTCAACATCTTATAAAAAGGAAAAGGTAAGAATTGCACTGTATGATTCAGTTTCTCCTTCAGTGAGATTGATAGAGTCGTCTCTCCATTATTCATGGAATGTAAAAAATAGAAAATATGAAATGGAGCTCAAAAGAATAGATTTTAAGGATGTTATAAATGAAAGTCTTAAAAATTATGATGTTCTCATTATAGGAGCAAGTGGGCGTCAGTATTTTCACGGGCTTATCCCAAAATGGAAAGAAGAGGTAAAAAAATTCATTGAAAATGGAGGAGGTTATGTTGGAATATGTGGTGGTGCCAACATTGCATCAATGGGTTATGAAAAACCCCATACACTCCTTGATTTTATAATAAATATTGCTTCCTTGCGTATTGTGGACGCCTATATAAATGATGATCAGAATGAAGAATGGCAATATCTGTGGAAGGAGGGCGGAAGAGCAAATATCGCAATAAAAAATGAGATTGTGAAGAATGACATTTTCGCAGGAATGAAGGAGAGATATATAACATATGGAGGAGGCCCAGGATTGTATAAAATGAATGACGCAAAAGGTTTAGCTAAATATGTTGAAGAGCCAAGCGATGTAGCTCCTCTTCACTACTGGACATGGACAGGAAAATGGATTCCATACAAAACCATAAAAACTGATATAAAAGGTTATTATTCCTCAGCGGAAACAACTTATGGGAAAGGAAAAGTTGTAATATTTGGAGGACATCCTGAAATACCTCCTCGCATTAATGGAAGTGTTGATGAATTTTTTGGATTATCCATATATGGAATTCCACGTTATGTATATTCATGGGTTGGAGGAGAGCAGATGAACTGGAGTTATAACTGGTGGATTTTAAGAAGAACAGTTGCATATGTATGCAATCTACCTTTACCTCCTCCAAATGAGTTATATGTTTATGTGAATCCTCCCTCAAATGGGGAAATTGAGGCATATGCAGAAAATGCAGAGAAAGTGGAATTTTACATAGACGGAAATCTCTTTTCAGTAGATTATAATCCTCCATTTAAAATAAAATATGATATGAAAGGAGAGCATATTATAAAAGCTATTGCATTTGACGGAAATGGAGGAGAAGCATGGAATGAAAGAATTGTTAATATTCAATAATTTTAATGCAATTTTTTCAATTTTTCCTCAAATTCTCTTAAATTTTTAACGACGTATTCCCCATCTTCATTTCCTTTCCTATCCAGATAAAAAGAGAGTATACCTGCTTTTCTGGGTGCTAAATAATCAAATTCATAGTTATCTCCAACATGAATCATATCTTCTTTTTTAATATCAAGATTTTCACACACCATTTCATATATTTCTTTATCTTTTTTTGTTTTGCCAAAGTTGCTAACTGCAGAGAATATATTGGAAAAATATTTTTCAAATCCAAGAGCATTCATCTCTACTTCTATGAATTCTTTTGATGCATTTGATATTATTATAAGTTCGTTCTCTCTGCTCAATCTATCAATAACTTCAATAACTTCAGGATAAAATTTAAGTTCATCTATACAACTATTCAATATCTCCTTCCAATGCATTTTCAATCCAAATTTTTTAATCCAGTAGTGTATGTTATACCATTCCAGTGCTTCTGGACCAACCTTAAAATATTCTCCTTCAACAAATTTTTTTGCCTTTTCAAGTGAGATTCCATTTTTCTCAGCATAAATTTCAGGTATTCTTTCCAGCCATACAGCATCCACATAATCCATTGTAACTAGAGTTCCATCCAAATCAAATGATATTATTTTATTCATCTCCATCAACTGCGTATATTTTTCCTTCATATTCTATTATTTTTATATTTTTTCCCTTCTTCCATTTTTTTGGTTTATTCACCACAAAAGTTCGATAGCTTCTGGAATCCATTACATACAGAGTGTCCTTCTCTTCATGGAGTAAAGTTGCGTCTCTCTCCTCTATATCCATTTCAACTGCATTTTTAATCTCTTCCCTATAAACATTTCTTATTTCTCCATCTATTCCATATAATTCCAGTTTTTTACCTGCAGATTTAACCTTATAAATCTTTCCATCAATTTTAATAAATTTTCCCTCATATTCCAAAAATCTTATGCTGTAGGTATATCTGTAAATTTTCTTTCCATCTTTAACCCTTACAAGAGATTTAGAAGATTTTATTGTTCCAGAAAAATCATCTTTTATTTCTTTTGCAATTCTTTCTGCAATCTTTTTATTCCCTATATAATAATCTTTCCCTCCTCTAACATCTTCAATTTTCGTTATATAAGATTCTCTTTCTTCCACTCTTTTTTTTATTAATTCATCAACCTCATCAAACATTTTTTTATATTTCCCTCTCAACTGAATAATTGCTTCATAATAGCCCCCTCTTCTCAAAGAACATTTTGGACAGGTTACATACTTTTCGTTTACTTTTATTTCTTTCTCAACTTCTATATATCTCCCCTCAAAAAATCCTTTAATCTTTAAAATGTTATTTTCGTCAAAAGAAACTTCATGTTTTATTTCTCCTTTCACATTTTTCTTTAAATATTCTTTAATGTCTTTATGTATATCCCCCTTTTTCCATTGGTTGTCTATCCTATATGAATTACATGATTTGCAGAATTCAATTTTTATTTCTGAAGGAAAATCAAAAAATTTATGCTTTTTTATATAACACTCTAAGCATAAACCATTGTAAGTTTTCCCTTTTTTCCCACATTCAACACAGAACATTTTATATCAACACAAATTGTGCATGTGGTATTCCAGCAATATTTAAAATGTTTTCTTCATCAATTAATCCCATTTCAATTCCACATTTCACTGCTCTATTTCCAACAAGATTCCCTATGGTTGCTTTTTCCATTGCTCTTTTAAGCATTTCTTCATCTCCAAAAACATCCATATAAAACTCCTTTGAAACATGAAATTCCATCTCCCTGTCTTTCAGTGTTTTACCAAGTAATTCAGCATCACATGCTGCAACCAAAATTTCATTTTGATAAGAATAAATTTTTATGCAAATTTTATTCGCTTGTGAGTCTGTATCTTCCATGCTTTGGTTCAAATATAATCCCCTCTCTTCTCATTTTTCCTATTAGTTTATCAACTGTTTCTTTATCGATATTTTCTTCTTCTGCCCTTATTATTATCTCATCAATTGGAGCTGATTTTCCTGTTTCTTTGCAGATTTCTCTTATTATTTCAGTTAATATTTTCATCTTGTCCTTCTGTGTTTTTCCTATTCCTGTTGTTATTAAATCTATATTAAAGGTTTCTGTCTCTCTTTCCATTCCAACCTTTGTTAAATAATATTCAACAATTTTTATTGCTCTTTCAGCATCTTCGGCAGTGACAACATTTGACAACCTCATTCTTGCTGACGCCTCTGCTATCCTTACAAATGCCTCCAGCTGGCGGGGAGTGAAGGATATTGTATCTTTTGATTTAATTCTCATTTCTACATAATAATTTTTTATTTTCTCTATTGCTTCCTCTGTAAGAACAGGAAATATTTTCCTTTTTGCATATGCAATATATTTTCTCAAAAAGTCAGGTTCTATATCTGGTTTTATTTTCTTAATATCCAAATCTGGTTCATGAGAGAGCATCTCTCCATACTTATGAACTTCCAGAACATGACTTGCAAGGTTTTCATCTTTCTCTTTATCTGGCTTATCTGTTATTGGAAATATAAGGTCAAATCTCGAAAGAAGTGCTGGAGGAATGTTTATCTGCTCTGCAATTATCTCATATTCATCAAACCTTCCAAATTTTGGATTTGCTGCTCCTAACAATGCGCATCTTGACTTCAAAGTTGCATTTATCCCAGCCTTTGCAACGCTTATTTCCTGCTGTTCCATTGCTTGATGAAGTGCATCTCTATCTCTTGGAAGCATTTTATCCAGCTCGTCAACGCATGCTATTCCCAAATCAGCAAGAACAAGAGCACCTGCTTCCAAAGTCCATCCTCCCTCCCCAAATTCATCACTTTTTACAGCCGATGCAGTCAACCCAGCTGCACTACTTGATTTTCCTGATGAATATATACTTCTCGGAGCAAGCTGTGATATGTATCTCAAAAGCTGGCTTTTTGCTGTTCCGGGGTCACCAATGAGGAGTATATGAATATCTCCTCTTATTCTTGTGCCATCAGGCATATATTTTGGAACTCCTCCAAAAAGTTGAAGAGCAAGAGCATCCTTTTCTGTCTCAAGTCCATAAATTGTTGGAGCTATCGAATTTCTTACTTTAACATAAAGCATTGGATCCTCACTTATTTCCTTGATTCTTTTTTCATCTTCTTCACTTATAAAAATTTCCTCAAATGCTTGCTCCTTTATTTCAATGCTGTTTGCATCCATAACCTTGTTGAATTCTGTGAGTTTCATTCTTCCGCTTCTTCTTGGTTGAGCTTTTAAAATTCCATTCACAGTTATTCTATCTCCTGGAAGAACATCTCCAACCAAATCATCTTCAAGATAAATGACAAGTTTCATTGGTTGAGCCCCTCCCCGCAATCCTTCTGGCATCTCCTGTAATTCAATTTTTTGAAAGTCAATGAATTTTGAGCTTTCAGTTAACAATTTAAAAGATGATTTTCTTCCACATCCTCCCTGTTCAGAAAAACATTCTGCAGGTTCAACAAGTATGTTTTCAGTTTGAGACACTTTTATCACAGCGCCGCATTTCTGGCACTGAAATGAAGCATCTTCAAGTTTTGGACGAACTTCAGTAACTTTTTTAACTAAACCGCTTATTGAAACAAATTTTCCCAGATGGATTGCTCTCAAATCTCTTATCTCAACCTTTCTTGCATCTGGCAGATTTCTTATTCTAAAATGGAGGTGAGGTGCCTCTCCAGCAACTTCTATTCTCTTCAAAGCTTCTTCAGCAGCATAAATCGCTCTATATGGTTTCTCCAGTAAATACTCTCCAAGCTCTGAGTCATATTTGTCTATGTCCCAATAATCGAGAAGTAAACTCTTCTTTTCTGGATAGAGAAGAGAAGCACTTTCTATTTTATCCTTACAATAATCCTGAAAGAATCTTTCCCATCGTCCCATCAAGCTTTCCAAATTTGAAACAACCATCAAATACATAATCAAAATTGTTTTATAAATTACACCCCTCTCTCTGTAAAAATAAAAATTTTTCCCTTGCCTACTTTAGCTAAATAATGTGACATATGGTTTAATGAGGTAGGTTGTTGCTGATATTATATAAAAACCTGCAAGTGTTAAATAAAAGGCAGCCCACAATTCATTATTTTCAAGTGAAATTTTCGAGAAATCCATTCTCATCAATTTGTAAATCATCCATAGCGTAGGTATGAAAAGTATAAAGAGAGTTGCCATGTTTGATGGCAACAACCCAGTTCCTAAATAAAAAGCCAGAAGCAGAAAACTCATGAAAGATAGAAATGCTATTATTATGGAGAGTTTTTCAATTCCGTGATATACAACAGGAGTTACAATTCCATATTTTTTGTCTCCTTCTATATCATTAATATCCTTTGTATTCTGCCATCCCAGAACCCACATGCACATTATGCTTCCAATCAACCATGGAGTTGCATCAGTAACATTTCCAAATATGCTCCATGCTGCTGGTAAGGGAAGCAGTCCTCTGGATATTGCAAGAGAACCAGTATTCAGCCACAATCTCTTTTTCAGGCGGAAGGGCTCTATATTGTAAAATATTCCTGCAAGCAAAAAAAATACCATAAAAAATCCATAGTAAATGTTTATTGAAAATCCAACAATTATTGAGAAAATTGAAAAAAACCATGCAGTCAACTGAGCTTTCTCCTCATTTATTTCACCGCTTGCGATTGGACGATAACTTTTCTCATTTATTTTGTCTATTTCAACATCTTCAACTTGATTCATTATCTGACCAACTGCCTGGGCAGAAGCCATTGCGAAAGATGCAAATAATATTACTGGGAAATTATTCCAGAAAGTGTTAACTTCATTGTAAACTGCAAGCTGAAATATACAACCAAACATAACTGCCATGAATGGAGCAATGAGAGTGAATGGTCTTACCAGCATAAACCACGGCTTCAGATTCATAAAATCTAAAAAAATAATGAAAATTCTATTTTAAAATATTGTGGTTCAAAAATAGAAAAAAGGGGGTTACAGCCAGTCAAAACCTCCTGCAACCAGAGATTCCCCTATCAAAAACTGCAGATTAGGTATTCCATATCCTATCTTTCCTAAATCTATGTATATCCCAACAAATCCAAGCACGAATAACGTGTGCGTACCTACCATGTCCCAGTATTCAAGACGTGGGGGCAATAAATTAATATTCAAAGATGCTGTATATCCAAGTAGGAAATACTGCATTATTATTGGACGGAACATGAATCCAATGAAAGCTTCTCCAGGATATAATGGAATCCATGAAAGTCCTCTTCCAAAGCTTATTATTGGGAGCATAACATCCAGTTTTGGGCTCAATAGATTCAACAATATCTGTCCTATTGGGAATGTTCCTGGTATAAGACCAAGTTCCTGTAACTTGCTTATAAAAGCTTCAATTATTTCCATTGCCTTGCTCTTTTCGTCATCATCTGATGAAGGATCAGTTACTATCTTTATTGCATTCTGAATTTCAAAGGTTTTTTCTTCTATCTTTTCTATTTCTCTTTCTGAAACTTCTACTGTTCTAACTTCTTTTCCAAGTGGCGTTATTATCGTCGTCTCTGCTGGAACCTTTTTGCCATCATATCCTGCATTCGCCAAAAATGGAGTTGAAGCAAGTGCAACCGCCAACACAAATATAACAAACTTTGCCCTCCAATTCATTTCATTCACCTAAATATGAATACATTAAACGATATTTATTTATTTCTATTGAGAACTAAAATATCTGTAAAAAATTCATGTTTTATTAAAATTTTTTTGGAAAAAGTTTGAATGAAATTGAAATCATATTTTATGTCGAGAAGAACCAGATTTTCTGCGGGGGCTATACCATAGCTTTTTTTGATTTTTTTATTAAGTGCATTCCTTATTTCTTCATATTCTATTTTTTCTTCACCTGCTTTTATAACAACAGCCATAATCCTCCTTATTTGATTCCATAAAAAAGATTTTCCTTCAAAATCTATTTTTATAATATTTCCTCTCTTTTTCAATTTAATTTTATCAATCTTCCTAAATGGATTTCTTCCATCAATCCTTGCAAAATTTGAGAAATCATGCTTCCCCTCAAAAAGTGAGCATGTTTCAATCATTTTTTCAATATTATACCCTTCATCATATAAATAATATCTGTATATCTTTTTTTTGCAGTGTCTTGGATTAAATTTTTCATTTACATTTGCATAACCAAAAATCCATATATCTTCCAAATTTTCCATAATTTTGAGAGCATTCCCCTTGCAATTAAATGAAATTACATTTCCAATAGCACTAACTCCTTTGTCAGTTCTTGCTCCATATTGAAAGCATGCTTTTTCCCTGCTTTCTATAATTTTTGTTTTTTTCAGAATTTTTATTATTTCTCCTTCAACAGTTTTTTTATCTGGCTGGATTGCAAACCCATTGAACTTGCTTCCATCATAACCTATTTTGAATGCAATTCGCATGATTAAAATATCAAATAAGTATTTAAAAATATGAAGAAAAAATTTGCAGGAATTTTTTTATGCCCCTCTTGCCATGGTGAGCTTGAATTGCACGTATCGAAAGAAAAAAATGATGAAATTCTGGAAGGGTTTTTTATATGCAACAAATGTAGCAAAAAATACGGAATAAAGGATGGAACACCAACATTTATCTAAATTTTTATAGAAAAGCAAGAAGAACAGAAGGGAAGGGAGACAGAAATACTTCCTGTTTCACTTAAAATAATACGGCGTAATATGAATATTTTATGGGACATTGACGAAACTATTTCAAAATCAATTTAAAAAATTAATTTATGTTATGCACTGCTTTTAAATATCAAAAAATGTTTTCATGCGAGAAAAATGAAGATATCTGAATTAAAATCAAATAGTAATTTTGATGAGGTTGTGCTTAAAATAATAGAGAAGAAAGAACCGAGGAATGTTATTAGGAGATATGGAGGAACTGCAAGAGTATGCGATTTAATTGGAGAAGACGAAGAAGGCAACATAATCCAGATAACGCTCTGGAATGAGGAAATAGATACAGTGGAAGAAAATGAGAAAATAAAGATTATAGATGGTTGGGTAAAGGAATGGAATGGCAATTTACAAATTTCAACGGGAAGAAATGGAAAAATAGAAAAGATAGAGTAAGCTATGCATGTTTAATTGCATCTCTGTCAATTGGCTTTGGCTTCTCATTTTCAGCATCCCACGACTCTGCAAAACTTTCCATTTTATATCCATTTTTCTCCACTTCAATTATGTGGAGAGTTATTATTACCTTATCTCCCACCTTAAAATCCTGAGATAAATTTCCTTCAAAAGTGAATGGATATCCCCCACTTTTGAAATTTATATATGTTACTGAATAATTTGCAATTGGATTATAGCGCGGTGTGATATTCTCTATTACGTCTTCAACTATCAAAATATCTCCAGAATCAAGTGATTTAAAATATGAGGCATTCTCTCCCATAACCCAATCATCCTTGACTTCTTTTGCAGTCCATATTTTCTTTTCTTCCTTTACACAACCAGATGAAATAATAAAGACAACTACTGCAACAACAAACAATTTTCCTATCTTTTCCCTAATCATTTTATCACTTAAGGAAGGTTTTTGATAATATATTGATAAGAAAGATGGTTATAAATTTGATGGTTGTTTTGATTTTGGAAAAAGAGGAATATAGGATTTATGCAATTCACTATCTAAAAGTGGGCCTGCCCGTATTGACTTTAATAATAAGATAACACATTGTAAAGAAACAGGCAAATTTTATGCATCTTTGCAAATAGGGGGTGATATTTTTGCAAGTTAATAGAGAAATTATATTGGAAGCAAAAAGACATGGAATAAACAACAGGATTTTAAGAGAATTAATGAAAGAATATAGAAAAATAAAAAGAAAGAATCCAAAAAATTTTGCTGAATTAATAGAGGGAGCAGTATGTTAAATGTAAAGGTCCAGGATATGGCAGTAAAAGAAAACGCCTCCCCCTTCTTTTTTAATAGAGCATACTGCCATATCCTCCTCCCCTTTTCTTTTTTTGAAAATTGTTATTATTATTTTTTTGAAAATGGCTGTATGTTATGTTATGTTATGTTGTTTTTTGAAAAGAATCATCATCATTATTTTTTTACAGATAAGAATCATCATCTCATTTTTATGACATACAAATTGTATGTTAACATACCATATGTATGTTATGGCATAGGTGGTTAAATGGGAGAGGATAATATACATAGAACCACAATCTACATTCCAAAAAAACTTTACATAATTGCAAAAAGCATGGACATAAACATGAGTCAATCATTTTCAAAATATTTGGAGCAGTTAATAAAAGAAGATCCAGAAACTATAATAATGAAGGAAATAGAGGAATATAAGGAAAAGATAAGACAATTAGAAGCAAAATTACAGATAATAAGAGAAAAGAAGAAGCAACAGCAGGAGAAAGAAAAAGCAATAGAAAATGTTGCTCAAAGAATCGCCGAATGGCTTTCAAAAAGATTATTCAATATTCCAGAAACAGATTCAAATAGATTTATGAGAAAAACGAAAGAGATCATTATTAAAAATTATGGAGTAAATATCGATGAAAATACACTCTATGATTTTGCAGAGAAGATTAAAGGAAATGGAGGATTGAAAAAAGAAGATATAATGGAGGTGTTAGAAATTGCTTGAACATATTTTAGCAATTTTGTATTTAGCAATGGTTTACTGGCTCCCAGTTTGGTGGCTTCTTTCTCCATATTTATTAAGGGGTGGAAATGACAACACTAAATGATTTTATTATGAGAAAAGAGATCGATGAAACGCTGTTTTATAGCAATTGGTATACTTCTTGGTATAATGCATGTTTGGAAGCAGGTTTGGATCCAGATGAGTTAAGAAATAAGCAATTTAAAAAGGAAAAAAGGAAAAGGAAGAGAAAATGATGAGTAAGAAAGAAGAAATAAGGGTTTGGCTTTCATCAGATATTCTTATGAAATTAAGAGTTATGAAGGTAAAAGGAGATAGTTATTCATATATTATAGAAAAGGCTCTAAGAGAATTTTTTGATAAAAATAGAAAAGAAATTGAGGAAATATTTAAATATATATGAAAAAGGCAATTGCCTTTTTCATTCTAATTTATCTTTAAATTTGTAATAAATATTTGATGAATCGTAAAAAAATCTTTACGGTTTTTGTGGCTATTGGGGTAGCTGGTATGCTAATTGCTTTACCTTATGAAACTAACGCTATTGGCGTGCTTGGAGGTATAATTATAGGGACATTAATCGGAACTACTGCGATGTTGATTTATGACTGGTTGAATAAGGAAAATGCACAAGATAATGTTGAATATTCGTATTCTGC
Organism: Thermoplasmatales archaeon; assembly: GCA_011052825.1. Classification (GTDB taxonomy): domain Archaea; phylum Thermoplasmatota; class E2; order UBA202; family JdFR-43; genus DRIF01. The sequence goes on along the minus strand of DRIF01000060.1, from coordinate 6,745 downwards.
AAGCGAGTATAAGGCAGCATGGCAAGATAAAATTGAATATATAAAAAATTCAATTGCATTATGGCGAAATCATACACTTAATTTAGTTAATGTTACGGAAAATACTAACCTATATTGGGTTAGGTATGCGGAAAGAAAAAGTTTAGAATATCTTGATAAGGAAAATTGGAGTGAAGTTGAGCCACATGTTTTAGAAGAGTTTAAGAATTTTATAGAAGATTTATATAATACTTCAAAATCAGAATTACTTTTAATCTTTAAGGAATTATCATATGAATTAAATGCAATGCAAAACTTAAGTTTATCAGGAAGTGATTATGTAGGTCTTTATGGGTATGAAGCTTCAACATTAGTTGATAAGTATTTTTCAACAGAGGATTTTATGGATGATAATCACAGGATTTTTCTTATTCTTGATGATAAAGGAACAAGTGGTTATACTTTTGAAATGTTAGAAAACTTTTATTTGTTGAATATATCTTATATAGAAAATAATTCATATACATGTTTCTATGATGATTATATTGTTTGTCTCGAAGAAAATACAACAGATATAGAGGATATGTTGCAGTTTAACTTAAAGTTTATGCTTAAAGATTTTTATAATGGAGAATATATTGTATTTCCATTATGGCATTTTGGACAAACAGAAAACGATTATTCTTATGTTTATTCTTCATCTGGAAAGACAAATAAGGATATAGATACTAAAATAGAGATAGATTTGGATGGAACAACATACTTTTATTTTGAGATTATTGTTCCAAACGTTTTTGATGATATTGTAGATGTTTACAACACAATAAAAAACAATATGGTGATTAATGCACAGACAACATTCGAAACTTATAGCGAATTATATGATAATATTTCGGAAATGCCAGAGGATGAAATACCGATATTTCCAGACGTAGTTTTAGACAATATAGAAGCATTAGGAAATTTAACTGTTGATAATGCTTTACCTTTATTTTATATGATACTAAATCAACTTTCAAATTCTACATTACTTAATTATACAGAAATAACAGATATGAATTTAACAGTTCCTAACTATGTTGGAAAAATCTTTAATATAACAGTTAAAAAGTGGACAGATGAAATAAATTATACAATATTAGTTAATTCTTCTTTATGTTATATTTTGCCACAAGAGAAAGATTTAACGTTAGAAAAAGGAAGAACTTATATTTTATCTTCGTCAGAAACTTTAGAGTTTACACCAAGTGGTGGCTATGATAAAAGGATAGAACAGAAAATATGGATTTTTAATTTGCAAACTCATGAAGTGATTGAAATACCTCACTCAATATATACAGTTGAAGTCCATAATATTACAATTGATGGTGATGAAGTAAATTCTGTAACGTTAGATATAACAGATATAGCAACATTAACGCAAACGGAATGGGGATTTAGATTTACAATTACTGATACAGTTCCAGAGCCAACGGTAACAGAACAGTCGTGGTTAGATTGGCTTGAAGAACATAAAGGTTTAGTTGTTGTTGTTTGCACTGTTTTAGGTATATTACTTATGGCAAGCAGTAAAAAAGGAAGCGGAGGGCATACAATAGGCATATTGCTTTTAATCGCTGGAATAGGGATGGCTTTTTATTTCTATATTTTACCAGCGATTGAAGGAATTGGCTCATTTTGGGATAAGTTAACATTTTGGGATTAGGTTCAGGTGGTAAAATGAAAAGTAAAATAGGGAAAAGAGGGATGGGTTGCTTGAAGGGAGGCATGATGATTATCTCCCTAATCATCATGCTGATGATTGGAAATGTGGGGGCGACGACAATAAACGTTAACATACAGGGATTAGGTGATGATTTAGTTTTGGGCAAGGATTATGCAAATTTTACCATAACGGTAACTAATGCCACAAATTTAACAGGAGTATATCTTTACGGTGGACAGAATGAAACAAATTTAACAGAATTACAAAATTGGACAAATTGGGGCGTAACAGGAGGGGCAGGTTATTATAATTGGACAAATTTAAGCGATGGGATATATTATTGGAAAGTAGCGGTTTTGGATAATGGGACATGGTATAATGAAACAGGTAATTTTACAGTTGAAACAGCTCCAACATGGGCAGTATATCTTACAGGAGAAGAAGCATACAAAACATGGGTAACAGGTGGATTAATTCTTTTAGGTTTGGCATTACAAGGAAATAAACAATACAGGAAATTTGGAGTTATTATACTAATCATAGGTGTAATAGTAGGAGTTTATTGGTTCAATCCTTTAAACATTATGGGCTATTTTGGAGGTGGTTAAGATGGATTTTATACAATTAATGGTATATGCAATGCTGGGAATTGTCTATTATTTCGCTGGATTGAGAATATTCAATAAAGGAAGAAAAAATATTGTTAATTTAGATGTTGGAAGATTGCAATTATATGCAATTCTGACAGCTATAATTGGCTTGGGCTTAACATATTGGTTATTCAATACAGCAATAGAGAACATTATAACAACACTTTCATTTATTCCTGTATTTCCATTAATGGCAAGAGGCGGATTTATGGATATTCTGGACGGTAGAGGGCAGGCAGGAAAAAAATTTGACAAAGTTATTATTCTGGCAATAGGTGTTGTATTTGGCTTCTGGCTCCTAACATTCTTAAGTGGTTATTCATATATAACAAGTATAAGCACATATTTGCCAGCGGTTATAGTGGCATTGCTTGGCTTCTGGATGATTGGAAACAAAGATGACAATCTAACAAGATGGGGTTATGGATTGTTGGCAACAGCATTATTGATTATAGTAATGCAGATGGGTTTGTTCTGACAATGAGGAAACATGAGAGCCAGGAAATACATTCTCTTTTTCCTTCTCTTCATTTTTTTGTTTGCTTTTTTAAATATTAATGTTAATGCTGAAGAAAAAGATGGATTTATTTGGATTATAAGCAATAATAAATTAGTGAAACAAAGCGAACACATTGTTTTAGATAATGAATTTTTCATTTTCCATACTTATAATTATATTAGCATTAGATATTATAAAGATAATGAAACGTTTTTTAATAGAGAAAGACAAGTAGGCAAAATGCTTTCTTTAATTCTTCATGATGGGGCAACGCTTGAAATTAAGCATAATGAAAGCATATTATTGAAGACAATTACACATGAAAATACTTTATCAAATGCAATAAAATATAGATTAGGGGTAGAATTTCAACAATCAATCATTTCAATAGTGATGGCTTTTATAGTTGCTATTTTGCTGAATGTTGCCTATTATTATAACCTGGAAAGGAGGATAATATGAATATTGTGGAAGTTATTGAAAATCAGTGGTTCTGGACATTCTGGGGAACATTTGGAGCTTATATGATGCTGGCAATGAAACAAAAAAAGATAGCATTACCTTTTTTTGGAGATATAGCGACAACATATTTCGGCATTACATTCTTTTTAATTGGGTTTATGGTCCAATTTTCTTTCATGAATGCTTTTGTTAACGCATTAGGAGGGAATAATAGCGTTGGTTTATCAACGCTATACTATATCATTATTGCATTAATTTTTATTTTCACTGTTAAAAGTTTGTTTAGAACGAAATGGTTTAGGCCATTTGGATTCATTATCACTTCATTTTTTGCTGGCTTGCTGGCGAGGAGTTTATACGAATTTATATGGGGTGTGTAAGATGATTGAATTTGTTGTATTTGGCTTGCTCCTGCTTATTGGATATTTGATATTTTTGAAAAGGGACGGAGACGGCAAAGTAATTTCAAATATGAAATTTGTTTCAGAAAGCATTAAAGGGAAAATCAGGAATATAAAACATGCTTTTAATATGTCATTGGCTATTGCAATAAGCATAATTCTTTTTATTTTCTCTCCAGATAAATTTTACTTCTTCATATTTGTCATAATTTTTGGAGTAACAATTTACTATGCAATGCAGAAAATAGCAAATTTGAAGCATATTCTTACAATCAATTTCAAAAATAATAGATTGGGTTTATACCAGGTAAGCCAGAAAAAATTTAATGAATATGAGATAGTGGATGAGGCAGGCAGACCAGCAAGCATAAATTACAAGTTGTATGGCAATAAAGCAGAAATTATAATTGCTGATGATATGAAAAGAAAGAAAATTGTTGTAAATCCAGTTTGCTCAAACATTGAGTTTGTTAGAGACTACAAAAATACAATGATGGATTTAAAGAGAAAGATGAATGAAATATTAAATAAGTTTGTTGATTTGAAAGCAAAGTTAAGATATGAAACATTGTTAAAGAGTGTTGAGTTGCTCGAAAGAGTTAGTGTCATAGATAAAATAAATCCATTTGAGGATAATGGAAAGGAAAAGGAAAAGAAGGTTATAACAATAGATGAATTTAAAAAGAAGCTTGAAGAAGCATTAAAGGACGTAGAAAAGAAAGTTATGGAGGCATGGAATGAATAAGAAGGAGGATAGATTTAACTATATTCCAAGAGATTTTAGCGAAGTAAAGCAATTCATAGATGAAGTTAATGAAAAGTATGGCATAGAAGTTTCAATTGTTGATGATATAAAGACGTATATTATTTTGCATGAAATGAAGGAAATAGCAGAAAAGCATGGTTATAAGAATGCATTAAAAGAAATAGATGATTTGATTAAGCAAAATTTCGCTAACGATTTAACAAAACATAATTTCATAATGTTAAGTAAAAAACTTCATGAAAGTATTATAAAAGATAAATCTTCAATTATTGATATTATTGAAAATGGGTTATGAAGTTATAAGCGATTTAGTGGACCCAAAACTGCAAAAATTTTGTAAATACATAAACAAAGTTAGACAGCAGGATGAAGATTTTATTATGCTGGTAACAGGGCAAACAAGGAGCGGAAAATCGACGTTGGCAATTGAAATAGCATTGCATATAGATATTACTTTTGAGATGGAAAAACAAATCTTATTTGATATGAAGGATTTAGGGAGAAAAATATATGAGGATAAAGGCAAGGTGTATATCCTGGATGAAGCAATTTTTGATGCATTTAACAGGGAAGCAATGAGCATGATGAATAGATGGCTCATTAAAATTTTCACAGTATGTGCAGAAAGGAATCATGTTATTCTTATGCTGATCCCCAAAGTGAAATGGCTCGATAAGCCAGTTAAAGAGCGAATCTCATTCATGTTTTACACAATAAAGCAATACACGCCACAAGGCGTAATGCGTGGCATATACAAAGCTTATGACTGGACAGATTTTAATCCATTTGAAGACACAGAATACCCACGCTATGCATGGACAGGCAAATTTTCACGTTTACCCCCTACTTTTTATGCAAAATATAGCGATTTAAAGCTGGAAAATGTGAAGAAAAGGCTCGACATTGAGAGTAAGAACCCATTACAATTCATGAGCAAGACAGCAATTGCTAGGGCAATATTACAGGATCCACGTTTTGACGTGAGCAAGAAGGATCTTTATCCAATTTTTGGAAACGTGGTGTATAAGCTATGAATGATCTCTTATTTAATAATATTCAAAGGAAAATAAGGCATAATTTGGTAAAAGATAACCTAATAACCTTTTAATGGCAAAGTAGATTTATCACTAGCAAAGTAATATGGGATGATTTTAATGGTATTTATTTTAGGTATTACTTCGTGAATTAAATTTATTAACTCGTCGAATTGGATTTCTACTGTTCTTTCTTTGTTAAGATATATTTTGAAATTACCGGGTTTTATTTTTTCATAGTAGTAATCCATATGAAAAACAGCATTTCTAACATCAACGAATTTTGATGGAAAAAAAGAATTTGTTCTTATACCATATTTTGCAGAAGTAACAGAACTAAGTTTATCATAAACCCTCTTTAGATTATGGTGCTTAGTTATTTCTGAAATTATATCGCTATTTAAGCCAAGATTTTTGGCTATTTCTGTGCAATTAAAAGTTTCCTTATTTTTAAGGAAGGAGTAATAATATTCAAATATTGAGCTAGTTAAAGACATGATTATATCTACATATTCATCCATCTCTAATTCTTTCTCAAAATCCTGCCATTTAAACTTTGGCTTCTCTTTTAACTCTTTAATAGAGTGCCATGGTTGAAACATGATTTTAAGCAATATGTTTCCAATTCTATATACTATCATGCTTTTATCCTCAGCAGGTTTATTTATCAGAATATATTCCCTTTCCATATATTCGCAGATATATTTCAATTGGAGATAAAAATCTTTAAAGGCTTCTTTCATGTATTCTTCCCAATAAGATTCCTCAATTTTAAAACCTGTTTTTTCATATTTATCTACAGTTTGTTCGATAAAATTTTTAACTTCTGCTCTTATATTCATACTAGAAAACGAATTAATGGTAATTAAATTTACTGTATCAGATTAAACTTTTTCACATTACACTGTAAGAGAGTGTCAAGTTAACACCTCCAAATTATAAAGACAAGCCCAAACTACACTCCACCGTTTCACGCTTTCCAGTGAAGAGTGAAATGGAAAGCGTTTCCAGAATCTTTTTACCCTTGCTTTGAATAAACTGTACCATCCTTCTATTGCATTCCTTTCTCCAAATGTCTCATTCTTATATTGCAAACCCATTCTTTGTAAAGCCCATCTATACCACGGCCCTTTATCAACTACTATCAACGGCTTATTTTCGCACATTTCTAAGACTTTCCTCAAAAAATAATATGCATCAAATGATGTTCTTGTTGTGGAAACATGAACCGCAAGAATGGTTCCCTCGT
>DRIF01000059.1 GCA_011052825.1 Thermoplasmatales archaeon | reverse complement strand
CAATGAATAAATCTTTGCATTTATGATACCACTGCCTTACGGCTTCATATGAAAAACGCTCAAAATCTCTTAGAATTTTGCTGGTTTTTCTGTATGATACACCAGCAAAATAGATAAGGATAGCCAATGCTTTTATTTTCCAGTCCTTTCTCTTTCTTCGAAAAATTTTTCTTTCCTCAAACAATTCCACTAGGTGGTCGAGCATGTTTATCCCCTCCTTTTCACAGGATAAATTAGCTCGACCACTCATGTTCTTTTCTATTTTTTCTTAACTTGACAGTCTCCCAACACTTCACCAAAAAGTTTATATTTTAATAAAGCATTAAACATCAAATTGTTAGCAAAATGATAATATGAGCAAGCCAATTGGTGTAAGGATAGATAGTAGGCAGGAAGAAATATGGCTTAAATTTAAGGAGTTTGTTGAAAGTAAGTATGGAAAAAAACATACTGTGCTGGGAAATGAACTGGTTAAAGCTTTGCAACTCTATTTAGAATTATATGAAATGGCGAGCAACAATAAAAAAGAACCAGAAACTCAGTTTGTAACTGAAAAAGCGGGAGATATTGAAGTAAAGTCGTTTAAGGAAACTTCTTACGATTTATTAAACATAATAATTGCATCAAGAGGTTATTTAGAACAGATAGAAGATGGAATTGAGAATGTATCAGAAAAAACAATTGATAGGATAGATAAATTGAGACAATCTCTTTTTAAAGCCCAAAAAATACTGCAGGAAAGAATTGAGGCAATAAAATAATGATGAAAGTGGGATTTATAGTAAATCCTATTGCTGGAATGGGGGGAAGAGTAGGGCTAAAAGGCACTGATGGAGTTTTGGGAGAGGCATTGAGAAGAGGTGCAAGTTCAGTGGCTCCAGAGAAGGCAGAAATATTTTTGAGGGCATTGAAAAAGGAGTTTGAATTTTATACATGTTCTTCACCAATGGGGGAAAATATTTTTAAAAAATTGAAAAAAAATGCAAAAGTTGTTTATCATCCTTCAAAAGTCACAACTGCTGAAGACACAAAAAAGGCATCAGAAAAGTTGGCTGAAATTGTTGATTTGATAATTTTTGTTGGCGGGGACGGCACTGCCTGCGACATTTTTGATGCAATAGATGCAAAAGTTCCTATAATTGGCATTCCTGCTGGAGTTAAAATGTATTCTGCTGTTTTTGCTTTTACACCCTTAGATGCTGTGGAAATTGTTGAAGAATTTGAGAAAGGGAAAGTTGAAGAGAGGGAGGTGATGGACATTGACGAAGAGGCATTCAGGAGGGGAGAATTCAGAATTAAACTTAAAGGATATGTTTTAACCCCAGTGCATGAAAAAATACAGACTGGAAAAGAAATTTTACAGGAAAATGGAAAAGAAGAGATAGCATCATGGATGGTTGAGAACATGGATCAGAATACTGTTTATATAATAGGTGGAGGAAGCACCACTTTTGAAATTAAGAAGGCAATTGGGATAGATGGGAGTTTTCTTGGGATAGATGTTGTTAAGGAAAATAAATTGGTGTGTAAGGATGCTGGTGAGAGAGAAATTAAAAATTCTCTGGATAAAAAAAATAAAATAATTGTAACTCCTTTAGGTGGGCATGGATTTATTTTTGGGAGAGGAAATCAGCCAATCTCACCTGAAATAATAAAGATGGTTGGAAGAGAAAATATAATTATTGTCTCAACAAAAAGTAAGCTGAATAAATTAAAAAATTTAAAAGTTGATACAGGAGATAAAAAGGTTGATGAAATGCTTAGAGGATATGTAGAAGTAATAACAGGGTATAGAGAAAAGAGAATAATGAAGGTTGAATAATTTTATAATCTCTTTTTTATCACTTCTGCCAATCTTTTAATCCCTTCTTCAATTGCATCATCTGCTGGATTTGTGAAATTCAAACGCATTGTATTTTCTCCACTCCCATCAACATGAAATGCTCTTCCATGAACATATGCAACTTTTTCCTTTATTGCTTCATCAAACATTTCTTTTGTGTTTATTTTTTTTGGCAGTTCAGCCCATAAAAACATTCCTCCTCTTGGTTTTGTCCATTTGCATTCTTCAGGAAAATATTTTTCCATTGATTCAAGCATTATATCTCTCTTTCTTCTATACATTTCAATTATTTTTGGAATGTGTTTTTCAATATAACCATTTTTTATATAATGGTAGGCAATTATCTGCGTAAATGTTGGTGTGCATAAATCCATTGATTGTTTTGCTATAATCATCTTCCTGGCTATTTCTTCTGAGGCAATAACATACGCCAGCCTTATTCCAGGGGACAGTATTTTTGAGAATGTTGCCATATAAATAACTCTTCCTTCTTCATCATAGTGCTTTATTGGCTTAAGCATTTTCCCTTCAAAGCGAAGCATTGAATATGGTTCATCTTCAACAACCAGCAAATCATATTTTTCTGCAATTTCAATCATCCTTTTCCTTCTATCCTCAGAAAGTTCTACTCCTGCTGGGTTCTGAAAGGTTGGGACTGTATATATAATTTTAATTTTTTCTCCTTTAGATTTTAACTCCTTTATTTTTTTCTCTAACAAGTCAACATTTATCCCGTTTTCATCCAGAGGAACTCCAACGAGTTTTGGCCCATATGCAACAAAAGCATTTATTGCCCCCAGATATGTTGGTAAGCCAACTATCACAACATCATTTTCATCTAAGAAAAGTCTTCCTACAATATCTAACGCCTGTTGAGAACCAACTGTTGCCAAAACATTATTAATATCTGCTTTTATGCTGAATCTTGAAACAAACTTTGCAATCTCTCTTCTGAATTCCATTAATCCAGATGTTGGACCATATTGCAGAGCTTTTGCTCCATCTTCAGTGAGTATTTTATTTATTATTTCCCTTATTTCTTCAATTGGAAATGCTTTTGGGTTAGGAAGTCCTCCAGCAAAAGAAATAACGCCTGGCTTTTGCGAGATTGCAAGCAATTCCCTTATTTCTGATGCACGAAAATGAACTGCTCTTTTAGCATAAAATTTTCCGTAACCCATCAATGTTAATCCATCTTGACTTAATATTTCTTTTCTGATAAGTGGTAACAGATAACATAATATCTTTTTATATTGAAGTGGTATTATCTATATCAGAGGAATTAAAAATGAAAATAGTGGAGATAATTTATATATTGATTTTCCTTATGGCCTCAATAATTTATTTTACAGTTGGAGTTTCTTCTTTTGCCATTTCAATATTTTTTTTGGTAGCAGGTTCTTTTATACTTGTTAAGGGAAGTGATTTTTTTGTTGATGGGGCGGTTAACATATCAACAAAAATTGGCGTAAGCGAGCATACAATTGGTTTAACAATTGTTGCTCTTGGAACCTCTTTACCAGAGCTGGCGATATCTGTACTCGCTTCATACCATAATCACACTGAAACTGCATGGGGAAATGTGATAGGTAGCAATGTAACCAATCTTCTGCTGATACTTGGATTTGCAATGATTGTTATGCATATAAAACCCAGCAGATTTGCCATTAAAGATTCAATAAGTATGCTTTTAATATCTTTTTTTACAATATTTCTTGCCATTGATGGTGCTTTGCAATTTTATGATGGTTTTTTACTGATTTTTCTTTATGTAACTTTTATTTACATGCTTAAAAATCGCAAAGCAGAAAAAAAAATGGAAAAAACACATGGTAAAAATGCCTCTCTTTTTCTTCTAATTGGAGTTGTTGGAGTTGGTATCGGAGGAGAGACGGTTGTAAACGGAGCGGTTAATATTGCCAAATATTTAGGTGTGAAAGAAATTGCTATTGCTGCCAGCATGGTTGCACTTGGAACTTCTCTGCCAGAGTTAATTACTTCAATTGTTGCAGCAATAAAAAAACATCATGGAATTGCAGTTGGAAATGTTATTGGAAGTAATTTAGTCAATTTATGTATGGTATTAGGACTATCTGCTGTTGTTAGAGGGATACCAATTAATCTGCATTCAATAGTAATTATATTTTTCTTGCTAACAGCGTTGATAACACCAGTAATTTTAAAAAAGAAATGGATTTCTCGTGTAACAGGGATAACATTCCTTATTCTATACGTATTATTTCTTTTGTGTATATACATGATAGGTTAAAAGATGGTATATATAAAAATATGGCCTATATATTATTATATTACATAATATAGTTATGACATAAATGAAGCATTTCACCATTGTAATGGCGTGATAAGTTTTGTAATTCAAAAATTAAGTCAGAGATGATTTTTAGTTTTTTATTCAATTTTCCATTATAAATTTGACATACTAAAAACATTCATCATAAAATTTAAGTATAAATTTTCATTTACCGCCCTATGAAAGAGATTACAGAAGAAACAAAAATTTTTCTGCCACCGGAAGAATTCAGAAGAAAGGCGTGGATAAAAGATGAGAGTATTTATGAAGAAGGGGAAGATTACACAAAATTTTGGGAAAAAAGAGCAGAAGAAATGATTGACTGGTATGAAAAGTGGGACAAAGTTTTGGAAGTTAATGAGCCATATTATAAATGGTTCATAAACGGAAAGTTAAACGCTTCCTATAATTGTCTTGATAGATGGATTGAGCGTGGCAAGGGAGATAAAATTGCATATATATGGGAAGGAGAGCTTGGAGAGGTAAGAAAATTAACATACAAACAACTGCATGAAGAAGTTTCCAAGTTTGCAAATGCACTCAAGAGCATAGGTGTAAAAAAGGGAGACATTGTTTCCATTTATCTTCCAATGATACCTGAACTTCCGATTGCAATGCTTGCATGTGCCAGAATTGGGGCACCTCACTCTGTCGTTTTTGCTGGTTTCAGTGCAGAAGCTTTTAAAGATAGGGTGGGAGATGCAAACTCAAAATATGTGATAACATGTGATGGATATTACAGGAGAGGAAAAGCTCTTCCTCATAAGGAAAAGACAGATGAGGCAATTAAAAATCTTGATATTAAGAAGGTAATTGTTGTTAAAAGAACTGGAAAAGAAGTTCCAATAGAAGAAGGAAGAGACGTATGGTGGGATGATATAATGAAAGATATGCCAGCTGAATGTCCTCCTGAAATAATGGATGCAGAGGACTTGCTTTTCTTGATGTATACTTCTGGAACAACAGGAAAACCAAAGGGAGTAATGCATACTACTGGTGGATACATGGTTGGCGTTACCACAACAATGAAATGGGTCTTTGATGTTAAAGACGACGACATATACTGGTGTACTGCAGATATTGGATGGATAACTGGACACAGTTATATTGTTTATGGCCCACTTGCCAATGCTGTTACAAGCGTAATGTATGAAGGTGCTCCTGATTATCCAACTCCTGCAAGATGGTGGAAAATAATTGAGGAATATGGCGTTACAATATTGTATACCGCCCCAACAGCAATACGTCTTGCAATGAAACTTGGAGAAAAATGGCCAAAAATGCATAATCTTAGCAGTTTACGCCTTCTTGGCACTGTTGGGGAGCCAATAAATCCTGAGGCATGGCTCTGGTATTACGATGTTATTGGGAATAAAAAATGCCCTATAGTGGATACATGGTGGATGACTGAAACAGGTATGCACATTATAACTCCACTACCAGGAATAACAAAACTAAAACCAGGTTCGGCAACTTTCCCATTTATTGGTTTAAAGGCAGAGGTAAGAGATGAAAATGGAGTTTGTCCTGTTGGGCAGAAAGGAGAACTTGTTATAACAAGGCCATGGCCTGCTATGTTACGCGGTTTATACAATGCACATGAGAAATATGTTGAGGAATACTGGAGTAAGTATGGATTTGGTAAATTTTATACAGGAGACGGGGCTGTTATAGATGAAGATGGTTATTTTTGGTTGCTTGGCAGAATAGGAGATGTTATAAATGTTGCTGGGCATCGTTTAGGCACTGCTGAAGTTGAGAGTGCGTTAGT
>DRIF01000058.1 GCA_011052825.1 Thermoplasmatales archaeon | reverse complement strand
ATAATTTTATCCTGGAATGCAAGCGTGCAGGATTTTATTATTTATGTTCCTGGCTTACCTTATGATTTTGCCATTGAAAATGGACATGGATATTTTGTTTCTGTAAATGAAGATTATATATTTTCCTTAATTGGAGTTAAAATACCATCTGTTTCTATTCCTTTATACATTGGATGGAACATGCTTGGATGGTTTAAGGAAGAGGAAACAAATGCTTCTTCATTATATAATGCAATAGATAATTGCACAATAGTTTTAAAATGGAATAATAGCATTGCTGATTTTGATTTATATGCTCCTGGCTCTCCAAATGATTTTGTCATAAGAAGAGGAGATGGATTTTTGATTGCTGTTGATGAGGGAAGCATTTGGCATGGAGAAGGATAAAACTTTATTTTTTCAATGCAATGCCAACTATATCATTGATGCTTGAATATCCATTTTTGTCAAGCCATTCTTCCAGATTTTTACATATTTTGGCGAATGGTTTCTCTTCGTAATAAATCAACGAGCCAATTTGAACCGCATTTGCCCCCGCCATCATATATTCTATGACATCTTCTGCATTCATTATCCCACCAACACCTATAACTGGTAGATCAAAATTCTGTGATATTTCATAAACGCATCTTACGCCTATTGGTTTGATTCCCTTTCCTGAATAGCCTCCTATTTTGTTCCCAAGTATTGGTTCAGCAAAATCAATGCAAATTTTCATTGCCTTTACGCTGTTTATGGCAACAATTGCGTCTGCACCTCCTTCAATGGCATTTTCCGCTCTTCTCAGAATGTTTTCCATGCCAAGCTTAACAAAAACAGGTTTTCCAGTTTTTTTAACATTTTCAACTGCAGAATTTATTTCATCTGAAGGATATTCCATGCCAACCTTTTTTGCATGGGGACAGCTCATATTCATTTCTATCGCCTTAACATAGGGAGAGATTTTTTTTGCCACTTTATAGAACTCACTTTCATCTTTACCAAATATGCTTGCTATCAAATTTTCAATTTTTATCTCATTAATTTCCTTGATATACTCATCCACTCCAGGATTTGAAAGTCCAATTGCATTTAAAATTCCACATTCTGTTTCACAAAAAACGGGATTTTTATAACCTGCTCTTTTCTCAATTCCAACAGATTTTGTTACTATTGCCCCAGCAGATGAAAATTTTTCCATACTTTCCTTTGTTAAATCACATATTCCAGATGCAAGCATAACTGGATTTCTCATTTTTATTCCAGCAACTTCAACTTCAAGCATATTTTTAAATGCATTTTATATTTAAATTAATGCCATATTTGAAAACAAAGTGGTTTGGTGCATTCCTTTACGATGAAGAAATAATTGAAAAGAAACTGTTTCCAAAGAATTCAGATGAAATAGCTGAAAGATTATATAAAATTCAGAATGGAGAGATTCTTCCAGAAGAAAAGGAATTTGAAAAATATGATGTTGTCGTTGATGATAAACGGCTTTCAAAAATAGGAAAAATTGGAGAGATAAAAAAATTAATGGCAAAGGCAGAAGATTATGGATATGAAACCAATCTTCTCATGGATGCATGTATAAAACTTTCTCTCAGAAAAATAAAAGAAGAGCAGGAAAAAAGGGCAAATAGAATTTCTGAAGCAGTTGAAACTCTGGATGAAATCATAAAAATAACAAATATTTTGTATGAAAAGCTCAGAGATTGGCACAATTATTTTTCATTTGATGAAATAGAAGATGAAGATGAGCTTGTAAAAAAAATTCTATCAATTGACATTGGAAAAGAAGAAATAGATGAAATGGAGCAACAAACTCTAAAAATGCTGGCAGATTCCCTACTTTCTTTATATGAAGCAAGAAAAAAACTTGAGGATTACATAAAAATGGCTGTTGAAGAAATTGCACCGAATATTGTTGAAATAACAGATTATAAAATAACAGCACGCCTGATTGCGAAGGCAGGGGGCATAGAAAAACTTGCAACAATGCCTGCAGGCACGATACAATTGCTGGGAGCAGAAAAAGCTTTATTTCGCCACATGAAAGAGGGGACTCTCCCTCCAAAACATGGAATAATTTTTCAGCATGAAATGGTGAATAAAGCCCCAAGAAATAAAAGAGGGAAAATAGCCCGTCTCCTAGCAAATAAAATTTCAATAGCTTCTAAAGCAGATGCATTTACAAAAAATTTCATAGCAAATGAGCTTAAAAAAGAAATAGAAAAGAGATACAATGAAATAATAAGAGAGTGATTGCTCGAGCATCAAAATAACCTTTATATAATACAAATGCTATTGCCTTTTGGATATGGCATCTAAGGAAGTATTAGAAGCAGTAAAGAATGCAATTGACGAAAAAAACAATAAGAAGAGGAAGTTCACCCAATCTGTAGAGTTAGTTATAAATTTAAAGGATGTTGATTTGAAGAAACCAGAGAATAGAATAGATGAAGAGATAGAACTTCCAAAAGGAAGAGGTAAAGATGCCAAAATAGGAGTTTTTGCAAGTGGAGAACTTGCATTTAAAGCAAAGAAAGTGGCAGATTTAGTTATACCTCCAGAACAGATAAAAGAACTTGCGGAAGATAAAAAAAAGGCAAAGGAACTTGCATCTTCATATGACTTTTTTATTGCAGAAGCTCCTTTAATGCCGAGTATAGGAAGAGCCTTAGGTAAAATTTTTGCACCTCGTGGAAAAATGCCAAAACCAATTCCTCCAGATGCAGATATAGAAGCAATTGTCTCAAAAATTAGGAGGAGTGTAAGAGTTAAATCGAAGGATAAGCCAACTTTTCATTGTTTAGTTGGAAGAGAGGATATGCCTCCAGAAGATATTGCTGAAAATGTTGAGACTATCTTGCAGAGAATTGAACACAACCTTGAAAGAGGTAGAATGAATATTCGCTCTGCATATATTAAAACAACTATGGGTTCAGCTGTCAGGGTGATTTGATGCCTGCTCAATGGAAAATAAATGAGATTGAAGAACTTAAAAAAATAATAAATTCTCATTCTGTCGTTGGTATAGTTGGTATAAGAGGAATACCAGCCCCCCAAATGCAGGAAATGAGGGAAGTTCTGAGAGGCAAAGCTGTTCTAAGAGTTTCAAAATGCTCTTTGATTGAAAGAGCTCTCGAAAATGGAACTTCACAACTGAAAAATTTTATTGATGGCGAGATAGGAATAATTGCATCAAATACAAACCCATTTAAATTGTACAGAGAATTGGAGAAACTTCGCATGAAAGCACCTGCAAAGGGTGGAGAAATTGCTGAAGAAGATATTGTTGTTAAAAAGGGAGATACTCCATTCAAACCGGGGCCAATAGTTGGCGAATTACAGAAAGCAGGAATCCCAGCAGCCATCAGAGGAGGAAAGGTTGTAATAGATAAAGATGTCACTCTGGTTAAAAAAGGAGAGAGAATATCTCCAGAAGTTGCGAAAATATTGAGCAGACTGGAAATAAAGCCAGTTGAAATTGGACTGAAAGTTTATGCGTTGTATGAAAATGGAGTTGTATTTAAACCAGATGTTCTTGCAGTTGATGTTGAAAAAATTATATCAGACATAAGTCATGCAGTCAGCAAATCATTTGCTCTTGCTATTGAGATAGGGTATATAACAAAGGAAACAGTAGAACCAATTCTACAGAAGGCTTATAGGAATGCTTACGCTATTGCAATAGAATGCAATATATATACAAAAGAAACGATAGAAGAATTTATAAGGAGAGCATATTTACATGCTAAAGTATTGGAAGGTAAAATAGGAGGTTGAAAAAATGGAATATATATATGGAGCTATGCTTCTTCATGCTGCAGGGAAGGAGATAAATGAAGATAATCTCAAAAAGGTTCTTGATGCTGCAGGCATTGAGGTTGACGATGCAAAACTGAAGGCACTGACAGCATCTCTTGAAGGAGTTAATATAGAGGAGATAATATCAAAGGCAACTGCAATGCCTGTGTCTGCGCCTGCACCCCCAGCGGAAGAAGCAAAGAAAGAGAAGAAGGAAGAGAAAAAGGAAGAAAAGAAAGAGGAGGAAAAAGAGGAGGCAAGCGAGGAAGAGATTGCAGCAGGTCTTGGTGCCCTCTTTGGCTAAATTTAATTTTTTCCTCTTTATTTTATATTCAACGTAAATTATTTATTGGTAGGGAGCATAAGATTTTATGCGAAAACTGATTTGCTTTGCTGTTGTAGTGTTTTTCATTTTTCCAGTATACGCAGATGGAAGTGAAGATAAAATAAAGGAGATTATAGAAAAAGTTGATGCGAATATTCTAGAAAATTATGTAAGAGAGATACAGAATTTTGGAACTCATCCAACTGGAAGTGATGAATGTGAGGAAGTTGCAGATTTCATTTATAATGAGTTAAATGATATTGGAGTTTCAGTTGAATATTTTGAATGGAGTAAAAATGGATATGAAGGAAAAAATATTATTGCAACCATTCCTGGAGAAACAAATTCCACTGTTGTTATAACAGCTCATTATGACAGTTACCCTGGCTCGCCTGGAGCAGATGATGATGGCTCAGGGGTTTCATGCCTGCTAATGAGTGCAAGAATATTAACCCATTATTCATTCCATCACACCATAAAATTTGTGTTTTTTTCTGGGGAAGAGCAGGATTCTCTTGGTAGCCAATCATATGTTAGATATTTATATGATAGAGGAGAAGATATTATAGCAGATATTAATGTTGATACAGTTGGTCATGCAATCAGCAGAGAAGGAGGGAGTTTAATAAGAGTTTTGGTAGATGAATCTTCTATATGGATTTCTGATGTTGCTGAGGAAATATGCAATAAATATGACATAGGACTGAATATTTACAGGCATGGAAATTTTGGAGGAAGTGACCATCAATCATTCATTGATTATGGATATGAGGCAATTTTCTTTGTTGAATATGAATTCAATTCAAATATGCATACATCTGAAGATAAGATAGAGAATATGAATATGAGTTATTTATTAAAATCTTGCAAGCTTGTTCTCGCAACTTCAGCAAAAATAGCTGACATGAATTTTGATGTTAGGATCAAAATTGAAGAACCAAGAATGGGTAGCATTTATTTAAATGATAGAAGAATTTTATCAATAGAAGAACATTATGCAATAATATTTGGAAGAATTCTTGCAAGAGCAAGAGTTGATGGTGAGCATATAAAGAGAGTTGAATTTTATTTTGATGGAAAAATTAAAGGTTTCTGTGAAAATCCCCCTTATGAATATACATACAAAAACATGGCATTTTTAAAGCATAATATAAAGGCAGTTGTAGTTTCAAATAAAAGTAGTGACATGAGCAAAATAGAGATAATAGTTTTCAATTTTTTGCCTGCTGGCGCTCCTCATTAAAAATCTTGCTGTAAAGTATTTCTTTCATCTTCTCCCTATTTTTTTTGCTGAACCCAAAATAATCATAAAAATATGTTGAAACTTCTATTATTTTCGTTCTTCCCTCTCTTCTTGTTTTTATAAATCCCTTCTTCTTCAATTCCTTAACATGTTCATATATCTGGCTCCCAACTATTCTCTTCATTTCAGATTGTTTAACTGGCTGATGATACGCAATTATTGCAAGGGTTTTTAAAACGCTCTTTGAAATATTCATTGGAGCAAATTTTTTCACATGTTCTGCGAATTCACTTCTGATTTGCATTACATATTTTCCATCAATCTCAACAATCTCAATTGCAGAATTTTCATATCTTTTTTTCAGCCCATCTATTGCCTTTTCCAGGTTTTTCTTTTTTATGCCAGCTTTTATAATCTCATCTATACCAACAGGGCGTCCCGCTCCAAACAATATTGCCTCAACAATTTTATCAGCTTCCATGTTTCAATTTTATATATATCTCTCCATATGGAAAGCTATTCTGCCATATCATTATTCTTCCTTCCTTCGCAAGAAACAGGAGAGGGAGCAACATTGAAAGCATTTCATCCTTGCTTTTATAAAGTTTTTTGAGAGGTATTGCCCTTCCATTTAGCTTGCTCAACTTTTCCATAACAATTTTCATATCCTCCTCTATATCTTCTTTATGAACTGTATCTGATGCATTAACGTTGTTCCATTCCCTCTCTTTGTTCCTCCTTCTCTTTTCCCTCTTCTTTATCTGCTCTTTCGCTTCTTCAAAGGCATTTATTAGTTCAATTAAAGTTACTTTTCTCTGAGGAACTCTCCTTATTTTTCTTTCAAGAGGTACTTCATTCTGTATAACCTTCTGTGTATAATAAAAAATGTCATCTTCTCCATACCATCCAGGGATTTCATAGTCGTATTCAATTTCCTCCTTTCTTTCCATATTTCTTATTATCTCCTCACTCTGCATCCTGAGTATTTTCCACGCCATCAATATTATTTTTCCGGAAACAAATAAATCTATTCCCTCTTTCCTCAATTTTTCGATATAGAGTTTTGAGAATGATATTAAATCAATTTGGCATGGGTCTATTTCTTTTTCAATAACGAGTTCAAAAATTGCCGAAATTGCCCTGTCAAATGGATTTTTTATGAACATCTTATTCTGCACCATATCAATATATTTCTGAATATTTCCTTCCATGTAAAGCATTTCTTTCCCATTAATTATATGATTTATTATTTCCTCCTTCATTTTATCTCAACCATTTCCTCAACTTCCTTTAAATTAACATTTCCTATCATAACTGAAACACCATTGCTCATTGTGACTCCATAAATGTGATGAGCATGTTTTAAAGTAATTCTTCTTAGAGACACAACTATAAACTGTGCTGTTGAAGCTCTCTGTGAAATTATTTTTGCAACTCTCTCTGCATTTTTTTCATCCAGAAACATGTCTATTTCATCCAGAACATAAAATGGAGACGGCTCATATGCCTGCAGGGCAAATATGAAGGCAAGAGATGCTATACTTTTTTCTCCACCTGAGAGGGCATTTAAATGAAGCATTCTTTTGTCTCCAGGTTTAACTTTTATTAAAAGTCCTCCTTCAAAAGGATTTTCTTCATTTTCTAGAACCAGTTCTCCGTCCCCATCTGCAAGTTCTCTGTATATTTCTCTAAAGTTTTTGTTTATTTCATTGAATACTTTGTAGAATGTATCCTTTTTCCTCTTCTCTATCTCTCTTTCAAGTTTTATCAGATTTTTCCTCTGTTCCTTTAATTTGTTCAAATCTTCCTCAAATCTTTTTCTTCTTTCTTCCTGTCTTTCATATTCTTCAAGTGCCCTCATGTTAACTGGCTCTATTCTCTGCAGGTTTTCTTCTATCTCTTTTATCCTTTTCTTTATTTCATCATATGAAAGGAGTTCTTCTTCCTTAAACTCATATTTCAAGTCAATTAAATCAGCAAGTGCGCTTTCCAAGGAAGGCAATCTTGCTTTTGCCCTTGATATTATATCAATTGAACTCTCAATTTTTACTGAAATTTTATCTATTCTATTTTCAAGTTCAACAATTTCTCTATATAATTTATCTCTCTCTTCTGTCAATCCCTTTGTTTTTGAAAGGAGCTTTCTTTCAATTTCTTCATATGTCTTCAATTCATTTTTGCTTTCTTCATAATTCTTTTCTTCTTCACGCAAATCTTCCTCTATTTCATCTACTTTATTTCTTGATTCTATAATTTTTGATTCTATTTCCTTATATCTTGCTAGAACAATCTCATATTCCTTTTCAAGAGTTTTTATCTTTCCATCCAAAAATATTTCCTCTTTTCTTGTTTCATCAATCTTTTCCTTCAAAAATTCCATTTCTTTAATGGCTTCTTTTTTTGCTATTCTAAGCAATTCTTTTTCCTCTTTCTCTATCTCTCTCTCCAGATTTTTAATTAAATTCTCCTTTTCTCCAATCTTGCTCTCTATCTCCTCCAAGAATTTTTCAATTTCTTGACAAGCAGAACTTCTCCTTTCTAATTCCTGATTTACTGCTTTGAGCTTGTTCTCTATCTCCCTCTTTCTTATTTCAAATTTCTCTATCTTTTCAAAATCAATTGAGGGAAGTGAACGAAGCTCCTCTTCTATTTTTCCAATTGCATCTTTAATTTCAATCAATCTTTTGGATATGTTTTCCTGCTCACTACTTAACTCCCTGATTTTCTCAGAAATTTCTATAATTTTTCGTGAATCGCCTGCGCCAAAAAGCTTTCTCTCAACAAAACTTCCTCCTGTTATTGCCCCAGAAGCTTCAACTAATTCTCCATCTAAAGTAACAAGGCGAACTCCCCCCATCAAAGAGCGAGCAGAATCCAAATCCTTAACAACTATTGTATCACCAAAAGCATACCAGAATGCTTCCTTATATTTTGAATCAAACTTTATTAAATCTATCGCAAATGCTATTGCTCTATCATCTCTTACAGTGAGAAGTGCCCTTCCTCTTGGCTTTCCTGCTGTTAATTTATTGAGGGGGAGGAATGTTGCTCTTCCATATCCATTTTTTTTGAGATAGTCAATGCATTTTGAAGCAATTTCATCATTCTCAACAACCACTGCCTCCAATCTTTTACCAGCTGAAACTTCTAGAGCCTTCTGATATTTTTCTTCTGCTCTCCCAAGCTCCGCCAGTATTCCATGTATTCCCTTCATTGTCCCTTCATCTCTCAATCTGAGAATTTCTTTTGTTGCAGGTGAAAGAGACGCAACATCCTCTCTCGCTCTTAACTGTGAAAGTTCTCTCTGCAAGCTTATCATTTGCTTTTCACATTCTCGCAATCTTTCAGATAAGTTTGCTTCCTCTTTTTTATTTTCAAATAATTCTCTTTCAAGTTTTTCTTTCTTCTTTTTTATTTCTTTTTCTTCCCTACTTACCTGACTCATTTCCCATTTTATTTCCTTTAATTCAGTTTCAAAAGCATTTTTGTTTGACCCTATTTCTTTTAATTTTGATAAAAGTTCTTCTCTTTTTTCCAGAATGCGATCTTTGTTTAGAAGAAGAGAATGCAAATCTTCCTTTGCCTTCTCCAAATCTTTTTTTATTTTTGCTATTTTTCTTCCTATTTCTATACTTCTTTCATCTGCTCTTTCAATTTCTTCCTTTATTTTATTTAGTTCTTTTTCACTTTTTTCAATTTCCTTCCTTTTCCTGTTCAAATCATTTTCCAAACTTTCTCTTTTACTTTTATACTGTTTCACTTCTTTATCAATTTTTTTCAGTATTGCCTCAGCTTCGTTTATTCTTCCTTTTTCTTCTGCAAGTTCTTTTCTATAGTAATTTATTTTTTCCTTAGCCTTTATGGTTTCTTCCTTAAAATAATCAATTTTGTTTTTTATCTCAATAATCTCCTCCCCTCCTATTTCAGCGAGTTTATTATCAATTTCCTGAAATCTTATCTGCTTTTCCTTATATTCCTCTCTAACCTTCTTTACTTCTTCTTCATTTTCAGATTTCTCCCTTTCATATTTTTCAATCTGCCTATGAATCTCAGAGATTTCTCTTTCTATTTCAATCTTCTTTTTAAAATCCATCATCGCTTTTTTCTTCTCAAGTTCTTCAATCAACTGTTTATATTTAACCGCCTCATCCCTTTCCTTCTTCAGTTGTCTTATTTGTCTTTTAATTTCTCCAAGAATTATTTCAATGTGTTCTATATTTTTCTCTACTTCCTCCCTCTCCCTTTTTGCTTTATCTATCTCTTTATCAAATTCAGATATTCCAGCTATCTCATCTATAATCTTTCTTCTCTGAACATCTCCCATTTCTACTATTGCAGTTACATCACCCTGCTGAACTATACTGCTTGAAGATATATTTGCTGACGAAAGAAGTTCAACAAATTCATTTAGAGAAGCTGATTTACCATTTATGTAAAAATAACTGTAATAGTTCATTGGATTATTTGGGAGAGGAGCAAGTTTTATTTTTCTGGTGAGAACAATTTCGTCACTATTTACAGGAATTTCATTTGAAGAATTGTCAAAAATTAATGAAACTTTGCAATATTTTGCTTCTCTGTCTCCCTTATAAATTAAATCGCTCAAACGCTCAGCTCTAACCATTTTTGGACTTCTAACTCCAAGAACAAATAAAATTGCATCAATAATATTTGACTTTCCAGAACCATTTGGTCCTGTTATGGCTGTAAATCCTGTGAGAAAGGGTATTCTAACCTTTGTCCCAAAAGATTTGAAATTTTCAAGCTCTATCTGCTTTAGATACATCCCACCCCTAAAGATTAATATGGAGAGGTATATAAGATTAATGATTTTTGAATACTCATTTTGCTAATTTCAATCTTTTTTATTTACTGCAAATTCAATTATTCCTGAGAGAAGTAGTAGAATTCCTGATAAAATCAGAAATAAAGCTCCTTTTTCTATTCCCCATTTTAAATATACACTTCCATATTCAGGTAAATTTAACAGATGCTCTCCTTTGACAGGGTGGGAGGAAATGTTCTTGAATATATTGCTTATATCATCTGCTCCTTCTCCTTTTGCTAGATTGGATGCAACTAATCCCATCATAGCAATTCCTACTAATATTATTATAACAGGTATCAAAAATTTAATTCCCCTAACAACATATTTTCTTCCCACCTTTCTTTCCTCTATTCCAATAGTCCCAAGTATAAAGAATATTATACTTGCAATTATCAGATATGCGAAAGGTATTGGAAGGGAAGCCATCTGAATCATTCCTGAGTTTGCTTTCAATAAGTTAATTTGCGCCCCATATTGTCCGTCAATTGAGACTATTTTTGTCAATCCATCTGTTTTATATGAGCCAGTATCTATATCAACAAAAATTCCATACCATGGATTAAAAAGAGAAAATATTGCAATGATAATTCCAAAAATTGCTATTATATTTCCAATACTCCTCAAATTCAATCCATTTATATTGAAAAGGAAAAAATATGGTTTCTTCAGTTTTTCTCTCTTTCTGTATATTGAAATTAAGATGATGGCGAGTGAAATTATAAAAAATATAATGTATATTAAAATGAAATGATAGAAAAACCATTCAATTTTTAGTGTATTTTTATTTAGAGAACTTAGAGAATTTCCCCATTCTATACCCTCCCACATTTCTCCATCTTCTCTGTAAACTGGACCAAAAGGACCTCTTTTTCCCCTCAGTTCATCTTCTGCACTTCCAAAATCTCCCCATCTCCCTGCAAAATCCATCCAGTTTTGTTCTTCAACGTGGTTTCCTTCTCCTTTTTCTCCTAAAATAACCAGTTCATAATCCTTTGGCCTCAAAATCTTTCCATTTTTGCCAACATAATCACTTGCAAGCCCAAGTTTTCCCTGATAATAACGGAAATAATTTGCATGACTTCCTCTTGCTACATAAACTTTGGGATGTTCTCCATTTTTTTCCACGTCTTTCCATTCTGCCTTTTGCCCGCCTATGTGCTGGCTATAGAATGCTTTCAGTGGGGTGTTATTTTCAAGTGTAATCTGAACCATTTCCCAGTCACCCTCATGATTGTTGAGAGTTCCCTTATTAAAGGCGTAGAACATCCAGTACTGTATTAGAGTTAGGTTTTTGTTTTGAGTTACATGTGCATAAACAGTATATCCAAGAGTTTCTTCTTTCTCTTTGTAGTCATTTATTATTTTTTCATCATTAACTGTACCTATTCTGTTATCCAGATAGTAATTTTTTTCCGGGTCATTATATTCTGAAAGCTCCTTTATATCTGGAGAAGAATCAATCAATATTGTTTCATTTCCTTCACTTCTGTTAAGATTTGAATTTGAAACATGATATTCAACAGAAACTGGATAAAGCATTTCTTTTTTCTCAAAATATAAAATTGGGGCATATTTTTCTGCAATTTCCTTTTCATATACATCATCAATTCCATCTTTATCCATATCATAAGCAGATGATGAAATGGCTGAGAAAATAAGTATTGATGGTAGAAACAAAAAAACTATCTTAACTATCTTTCCCATCTTGATAAAACATTTCTGTGTATTAAAATCTTTTTAATTATTTAGCGTTGTCCGAAAAATAAATTTAGATATTTTTATTCTACATAATGGATGGGATGCAATAAGGATAAGAAAGTAGACAGAAAATTCAAAACCAATTGGAAGATATACAATCTTGCTATGAAAAATGAGGATGAATGGTTCATTCAAAACGCAAAGAAAATCATTGACAGGATGCCTGAACCATGGGAAATTTCCAAAAGAGGTAGACCTCCACATCCTCCAAAGTCATTGGTTCTGGCATTATTACTTAAATCAAAACATCAGAAAACTTATCGT
>DRIF01000057.1 GCA_011052825.1 Thermoplasmatales archaeon | reverse complement strand
CACAGATTTCGCATGTAACGGATTAAAATTATGATTTTTGCAGTTAACTTGTCTGCCAGCAAAATTTGTGAAAGGCAAAAAATGAATTGTTGATGTTTTTTGTCTTATAAGTAAAGAAGATCACATGATTTTTCTCAATCAATTAGGAGAAAAAAAGCTATGTCGTTTTAATGGCAATGATCAGATGATGGTATTTTTTACTTTTTACTTTTTAACGCCGTTTCTTCTTACTTAATTTGAAAAGATTTTCCAATAATGAACGCTTAGATGAAGAATTATGGGCCACAAACAATACAGTTCCACATGATAAATCATTTAGTCCCAACCCTAAAAGCAATGCTCTTACAAGCATATAAATAAGTAAGATGATGCAAAAGTAAACAAGAATTGCATAGAATTTTTGAGAAGGTAGTTTTCTTATTCCAAATTTATTTTTCAAATCATTGTGATAATTTTCAACCATCTGTTTATAGTGGCCATATTTCCACCATATTTTGCTGCTCTTTGTATTGGTTATCAACAATTTATATTCCTTATTTCCCTTTGAATATTTCCAGTGCAACGTCACTTTATGTCCCCATAACTCTATTTCTCTATATCCCTTCTCTGTTTCTCCATCAATGTATTTTATAATCCATTCATGAGATGGAACTCTCAGTATAAAATTATAGTTAGAGATTCCATCCAGAATCTCTTTACTAATATAGAGAGCATCCAGAACAATGAGCTTTATCCTTACTTTCTCCTCTTCTTCCAGTTTCCTTACTTTTTCAATTAATTTCGGGAAAGCATGTATTTCGTGTATATTTGGTACTTCAAAGGATATTGGCATTTTATTTATTGAATCAAAGCATGTTACAACAGTATATCCTTTCTTGCCCTTATCTTTTTTATTTCCACTATACATCTTATGTGCATTTTCATATTTCTTTCCCCTAACTCCTATAAATGTTCCATCTATCGTTATAATAATGCTTTTCCTCTTTCTTGCTTTTTGGTAGAATTTTTCCATAATGTCTTTTGCAGTTTTATATGAATCTTCATTACACCTCCTCAAGTCTCTGTAATAAGTGCTAATATTTGCCCTTGTTTTTTTGAGTTGAAAATGACATATTCTGACATTTTGTATAAATCCCTTGAAAATTGTTTTCATTGTTTCTTTTGGCTTATGAGTTGCATTTGCCCTCTTTTCTATCACTTTTCCGAGCTTATCAACTATTCTATATTCTTTCGCTAATTGGAATAGCGAAAGGAATCCCCTCCCAATTAGCATAAAAACAGTTTTTATAAGCTAATACAAATTACTTGCGAAATTTGTATATAACCCTCCGACAGATATAAATAATGACGAGTTATATGAAGATATAAATGGAAATGGATTAATGGATTTTGATGATATAGTTGAATTCTTTCAGCATTTTGAATGGATAGAAAGTAATTGGCCGATGAATATTGTGGATTTCAATGGAAATGGATTAATGGATTTTGATGATATAGTAGAATTGTTTAGGAAGATATAAAAATGAGGAAAATTGTATTTTTATTTATCCCTCTTTTTCTGCTAAGTGTGGGAATAGGAACATCCAATGAACAATTTACTCTATATATAGAGAATGTTGAGATAGCTGGAATTAAACAAATAGGAACTGCTGATATTATTCTTTCAGAGGCGCCTAATGGATTATCTGGATATAATCTAACAATCTCATTATATGATTCCAAAATAGCAATAATAAAAGAGGTGATTTTTCCACCTTGGGCAACATTATATATTAATTCTTCACTGCCTTCTGATTCGATATGGATAAAAGCAGTTGATTTAAACAATGAGATAAAAGAAGGTGCTACAAACATTGTCCTTGCTACCATTATTTTTGAAAGCAAAGCAGAGGGCAATACTTGCGTTAATCTAACTATCACAAAAATAGATGATGATGAGGGTTATCCAATAGACGTAATCGTTGAAAATGCCTCTTTAGCTGTTTTTATAAATCATCTTCCAAGTAAACCATCTTCACCTTGTCCAACTGATGGTGCAACAAATGTGGCTATAACAACAACTTTGTCATGGCAATGTAGCGATGTGGATAGCGATTCATTAACATATGATGTTTATTTTGGAACAAGTAGTAATCCTCCAAAAATAACGAATAACTTAACAACCAATTCATATAGCTCTAGAATACTCCAATATTCAACAACATATTACTGGAAAGTGGTTGCATGGGATGAGCATGGAGCCAAAAATGAAAGTGAAATATGGCATTTTACAACAGAAGCATATACACCTCCACCTTCTCCACCAAATCATCCTCCATCTCTTGTAATAACCTATCCAAGTGTTGAGGCGAATGTCTCTGGCGTTATAACAATACATGGTAAGGCAAGTGATGAAGATGGGAATGAAACATTGCAGAAAGTAGAAGTAAAAATAGATAACGGAGGTTGGATTGTGGCAACAGGAACAACATCATGGGAGTATGAATGGAACACTACGCAAGTAGGAAATGGAAATCATACAATATATGCAAGAGCATATGATGGAAAAGGTTATTCCAGTATTGTTTCAATAAATGTTAATGTTTTTAACAATCATAAACCATTTATAGAAATTATAGAACCAGAAAACAGAAGCATTGTTAATGGAAGCATAATCATAAAAGGAAAAGCATGGGATGAAGATGGAAACGAAACATTGCAGAAAGTTGAAGTAAGAATAGATGATGGAGAATGGAAGAATGTTACAGGAATATTAAATTGGACATATACCATAGATACAAAGGAATTGGAAAACGGAAAACATACAATATATGCAAGAGCATATGATGGGGATGGTTATAGCAATGTTGTTTCCTTCAAATTGAAGTTAAAAATAAAAAAGGCGATGGCATTCCAGGATTTGAAGTTGTACTATTGCTTTTTGCTGTAGTTACAATATTATTTATAAAAATAAATAAAAGGAAATGGTAAACCTACTTTTTCACCCTTTTTCATCAATTTCCTGGAATAATCTTGAAAAAAGCAAAATATTTATAAAAAAGAATAGAATTCTTAACTGTCCTAAAATGAATGGAATAAAAAAGAAAAGGTTAAAAAAGGGTAAGCATTTTAGTTGGCAAATCTAAGGGGGAATAAAATGTATGGGAAAAAGTTAATTAAAAGGGTAGGGAGTTTAGTAATTGTAGCAGTGGTGGTGGCTGGCGCTTTCACCATGTTACCAGCAAATGAAAAAGTAGCAGGAGCAAATGCAGTGATAGAGGAGTTACCGCAGATAGTGATAACTGAGGTTATGTATAATCCAGCAACAAATTACAGCGAGTGGGTGGAACTTTTCAATCCATCTGATACAGAAATAAATTTGACGGGATGGGTATTGAAAGATTCAATTAATACCACATTTGGAGATTTATCTGGAATTGTTTTACAGCCTTATGAATACATAATCGTAGAAGACACAAATATTTTAAATGACAATGGCGACACCGTTTATCTATATAATGATACATATTCTCAGATAGACAGCGTAACCTACATAACAAAAAGCACAGATAACTATTCCATAGAATTGAACGAAACAATGGGATGGCAGGAAAGCTTGGTAGAAGGAGGTACACCAGGCATGCCAAATAGTGTTATGAATGCACCACAAACAACATATGAAATAAAAGAAGAAGAATTGCCATGGGGCTGGTATGTTACAAATGTTACAGTTACATTAACAGCGCAGGATGAAACAAGTGTGAAGGAGACAAAGTATAAGATAAATGGAGGGGATGAAAAAACATATACAGAACCTTTTGTTATAGAAGGACCTGGAGTTTTTACAGTAGAATACTATTCTATAGATTTCTGGGGAGTTATAGAAGATGTGGAAAATTTCACAGTTATGATTGCCAACCTCTCCTCAGCTTTGGATGTGACACCAACTGAAGTAAACTGGAATGAGACACACACAATAGTTGTAAAGAATGCAGAAGGAAACGTTGGATTATATGCCCCTCGTGAAGGCACTCCGAGAAAGGAAGGAACAAGCACATACATTCAGTGGTCTGAATTTCTGTTTGATGTTAGTGGAAAATGGTGGGTTGCTGACTTTGTTGACAGCACTGAATGCAATGCGGTTCCAATTATAGTTAATCCACTTGAAATTGAAGTAAATGCAACTCCAGATGAGATTGATTATGTGAAAGTTGGAAAGGAAGGAAGCATAGCAACCATACAGGGAACAGCAACAATGAATGGAGAAGCACCAGCTGGAGCAAAAGTTAGATTGACATATCCAAATGGGGATAGTGATACAAAGGATATAAATGCAGATGGTAGCTTTAAATTCCTTGATATAATTATAGGGCAGAAAGGAGCTGGAGAATATAACATTACTGTATATATTGGTAATGAAACATATCCAGATGCATCTGGATATGATGTGATGATTGTAAATACTGTGGCACCAAATATAACTCTCAAGGAAAATACTGCAAAAGGAGGATTTGATATTGGAATCGTTAGCTTTGAGATAACATATCCAGAAGATGGGCTTGCCCTGCTTCCAGGAAATAATTATAATATATCAATATACAAGGGGGATGAGCTGTTTGCATGGAAGAATACTACAGGAACATCTAATGAGGATAAAGTTTCATTTGACATCAACAATAAAGTTGTTGAACTTAATTCATCAATGTGGGAAGCTGGAGATTACACATTGAAGGTATGGGTGGATGTAACTGGAGATGGAAACTGGGAATATGTTGGAGAAATTGATTACACCGTAACACCGGCACCTCCAGTAAATCTGAAAATTTTATATCCAGCAGACAAGAAGTTGGATGTTCTGAATGCTTCCGCCAACATACAGGTTATTCAGTTACAGATATTTGGAGGAAATATGACTACTTATGGAACCCCAGAAGCTCTTGGCATAGGAGAAAATAATGAGAATGTTACTGAAAGAATTAAAGTTGAAGGGGCTGTTTTATATAGCCCACCAAGAAGTGCGTATGAGTATTGGAAAGACGGAATATGGAATATAACAATATTCCCAACAACTGGAAAAAGCACCATATATGTAAATGTTTCATGGGATGATGAAACTGCAAATGACACAATTGAAACTGTAAAGGGAGGAATTTTGACGATAGAACCAACAGAAATTATTGTTGAAACACCAACCGAGATAAGTATAAAGGTAGAGGACAGACAGACACCGCCAAACTACTATCCAAATGCAAGAGTTTCTCTGTATTATGAAGATGAGGGCAATTTATATATGATTGGAGAGGCAGTTGAAAATGGAACAAAAACAGGAAATGGCTCTCCCGGAAATGGACAAACAGGAATATACGAGTTCACTATATCTTCAAAATATGCTGACAGAAATATAATTGTTGTAGCAGAATTCCAGCCACCAGGAGGAGAAATCACATATGCATATGGTCGCATTCTTTCTCAACCAGCTCATGATTTGAATACAACATTAACCCCAGAAAAAGTTATGGCTGGAGAGATGACAGAATTTAATGTACTCATAAAGAGAGGAAATGAATCCTATGCTGCCACTTTTGAATTCTATATATTGAATGAAACTGAACTGGCAAAACTTCATGAGGGAAAACTTGACTTGGGAACGTTTACACCAATTCCATATGAGGGAAGTGCTGGAAATTATACCTTCAATAAGTACATTGAGGAAGAAGGCAAATATTATTTATATGTAAGAACAACAAACAAAAAACATGACAACATGAATAATGAACCAAGCTTTGACGTTAGCAAAGCGAGTGTTGAAACAAGTCCAGATTTGCTTGTAAAGGATATTGATAAAGATACAACAGTTGTCTTCACTGTAAAGTGGGAAGGAGAAGCAGTTAATGGTACTCTATTAATAAAAGGAGTGACAGAGGTTGCAAGCTTTGAAGCATATGTAAATGATACATATGAAATTGAGATAATAAATGGAGAAGGAAACCTTACAAATCTGACAGCAATTGCAACTGGAAACATTACCTTTAAGTTTAAATCTGCCAAAGAAGGAAGCGTTTATGCTGATGCAGATGGAAGTTTGGAGGTTACAACACCTTCCATAGAAATAACAGAACCAAAAGAAAAAGTTGCATTCCTAGGAGAGGAAAATCTGATAACAATAGTTGTAAGACATCCATTAACAAAAGTAGGAGCAGAAGGATTGAATGTGGAGGTTGAAGTTCCAGGAAGTGGAATGATACCCGTTGGAACAACAGATGAAAATGGAAAACTTTTATTTGGAATAATTCCACTTCAAACTGGTAAAATAAAGATATACGTTGAAGAAGAGTTTGCTGGAAGCATTGATGTATGGATTGGACTAAAAATAGTCATTCCATCAGGCCTTGAAGAAGATAAAGAATCAGTGATAGTAGTTACAACAAGAGGAGGAAAACCAGTTGAGGGAGCAACTGTTAAGGTGAATGGAACATCAATAGGTACAACAAACGAGAATGGAGAAGTTAAATATACTCCAGAGAAATACGGAAAAATAACCATAACAGCAGAGAAAGATGGATATTATTCAGCAACTCCAAAAACAGTTGAAGTTAAAAAGAAGCCATCAACACCAGGATTTGAATTTATAGGAATTGCAGTTGCAATAGCTTTGATTGCATTGATATATAGAAAAAGAAGGAAATAAAACTTTTTTCTCTTCTCCCCTTTTTATAAATTTTATTTTTGTTTTTGTTTTATTTTTGTTTTATTTTTTAATTATTGTTCCAACTTTTTCTCCTATTATTGCTTTTCTCAGATATCCTTTTTTCCTTCCATTTATAAAATAGGAAGTGCAATTCATTTTTAATGCCTGATCAACCTTATTTTTTATTCCTCCTGTTACATCGTACATGCCTTTCTTTTGATTAAATTCAAACGGCTCTTTTATTTCTTCAATCAATTTTGCCTCT
Organism: Thermoplasmatales archaeon; assembly: GCA_011052825.1. Taxonomy (GTDB): domain Archaea; phylum Thermoplasmatota; class E2; order UBA202; family JdFR-43; genus DRIF01. The sequence continues at coordinate 3,173 of DRIF01000057.1, read as the reverse complement.
TTTTCCTCTGGATTTTTATTGTATATTCCATCAACATCCATTAAAAAAATAACTTTTTCAGGCATAAAAATTTTTGAGAGAGAAGAGATGATTTGATCGCCAGAAAGAATATCAATTCCTTTATCAACCGCTATGGCAACATCACCAAATAAAACAGGAATAAATTTTAATTCCAAATATTTTTCTATTACTTCAAAAAACCCTTCCAGAATTTCTCCATTCTCAACAAAAAATATTGAGGAAGGAGCGAGAGGGAAGGCAGGTAAATTATGTTCAATGAAAATCTCAACTATTTTTTTATTTAGCTCAATCATTGCCATATGTGTTTTTGAAAATCCAATTTTTTTATTTTCTGAATCTAATCCTCCTCTAATTCCATATTTTTTTGCAAGTGGGTGCCCGAAACTACCACCTCCATGCACCACTATAAAGTTTTCCTCTGGATAAAACTCTGCAATCTCATCTGCAATATTTGAGACAACTTTTTTATTGAATGAGAATGGCTTATTTTTATTGCTTATTACACTTCCTCCAAGCTTTAGGATTATCATTTTTTCTTAACTATTATCTCACTCTCTTTTTCTCCTGCAATTATTTTAATGTAATCTCCACTCTCAATTTTGTCAATATTTATTTTATCAACGCATACTATACCTGCAAGTATTGCACCAGTTGCAACAATCGTCTCAGTTTCTTTATTAATTATTGCAGAAGGTGCAACTCCATTTTTTTTCAATCCATATATGACATATGAGCCAACAGTTGAACCCTTTCCATAAGGAAAAACAAGTATTTTTCCCTTAATATTTTGCCCTTCGAGTTCATGTCCTTTCTCTATTACAAAACCTGTTTTCATATCAATTCCACCATAAAATCCTATTGGCTCCCTGCTTACAATTGCTTCTCCTTCTGCCTCACCAGGATAAATTGTTCTTCCCTTCATGATAATAATTCCTCCATGCTTTTAAAAACTACCTTTTGTTTGCAGAAGCCAGGCAAATAATGAGCTGCCTTACCAGAATTAACTGCTGTGGTCTCAAACAAATTTTCTATTGGAGAGACAACCATGCATGTATCTGCAACAATTTTTCCTCCCGCCTCCTCAATTTTCCTGTCGATTTCCATTCTCTCTGCAATTTCTTTAATTGCTCTGGAGGTGCATATCCAGAATGGCTTCCTTGATTTTGATTTTTTTTCCTCTAAAATTTTTACAATTTTTATTATCTCATTTAGAGATGCATGAGGGCATCCAAAAATTATTATATCTGGCTCATCTCCAGTATTCAATCTATCATATGTCTCTTTCAACTCATCTTTTCCAAATTCAATTTTCTCTAAATCATTTATACTGACTCTATCCGCATCAGGTGTTATATTTTCTGCATGATACAATGCAACAGCCCCAGAGGCAGCCATTGCTGCTCCTAGTTCTTTCAAATCATCTACATCTGCACCATTTTTCATTCCTTTAAAATATGGTATTTCTTTTTTAATTTCCCTTCCAACATAATAACCCATTGCAGCAAAATCAGTGCTTGTTTTAAGCTCTGTATTAACCTTAACAACAATAGTTGGTTCCCTATTTTCATCTAAATGCAATCCATAATATGGAGTATAGCCAGTAATTGCTGAAGCTAATGCTGAAGGCCCTCCCTCTCTATTAGTCCTCGCTCCTATAACAGAATTTGCAAATGAAACAGCAGATGATTCACTCCATGCTATGTGCTGGCGATAACGAGGCAGATTTCCAGCTAAATAGGGAGTACATGTTGCGGATATAACAATACCCATTTTCTTAAATGAATTTATTATTTCAATCTGTTTTTTTGCAAATTCCTCATCAATTCCCATCTCTCTCCAGTTTTCAATATCCATTCCAGCTGGATTTAAATATGTTAAAACTTTCACCTTTGCCTCTTTTGAAACATCTTGCAAAAATTCAAGACCAGCATCTCCTATTGATTTGTAAGATACACCAGCAACCTGAACAGAGGCAACTGGAATCATTTTTTCTGCATTATATATATCTCCAATCCTCACCAACAAACGCATCATCTTTGCGGTTATATCTCCATATTCTCCATTCAACATTTTTTCTTGTTCTAAGGTAAGATGCATGTTTTGTATAATATAAAGCATTATTAAAATTTGGGGAAATGTCACTCCTTTATCTCCCCTTTTGTAATAATATTTTTAACTACCTTCTCTATTCTATCTATAGCTTTCAAAGCTTTCTCTATCTTATCTATTCCATCTTCCTCTTTCGCTAACTCTAAGAATCCTTTTGCAATGCATATTGGATTGAAAAAGTAATGAGATGTTCTTAACTTGAATTCCATTTCCCTCTCTAACAACCTTTTCATTTTTTCCTCAGCCTTTTTTCTTTCCGTTATATCAATGGCAATTTCAAATCTAACCTCCCGCCCATCTGGCCATTTTATTCCTTTATCAATACATCTATACCATCTTTTGTTTGCCAGATTTTGCCATTCCCCTGCATATGTTTTTCCGAAGTTATTTCCTAAAATTTTGTCATTTGTGCAGAAATCGCAGGGTTTATCCAAATTTTGGAATATTTTGTAGCATTTTTTTCCTATAATATCTTTGCTACCAAATAATTCTTTCAGTGCTTTATTCACATAAAGAATTTCATATGTTTTTGGATCAGCTACATAAATTGGCTCATCAATTCCCTCAAATATGGAAAGCAGTTGTTCTCTCTCCATTTTTATTGTTTCTTCCATCCTTTTCCTTTCAGTGATATCGAGATTTACACTTATACTTCCCTTATACTTTCCATCAACAATAAGAGGGGTTGCTGATATCAAAAGGATTCTTGGCTCTCCATCTTTCCTATATACTGTTATTTCATATCTGCTTGATTTTCCTTTTTTCCTATCCTTAATTTGTTGATTTAAAATTTTCCTTCCTTTCTCATCCACTAAATCAAAAATGCTTTTTCCTGTCAATTCTTCTTTTTTATATCCCAAATTTTTTGCGAAGGCATCATTAACAAAAACAGTTATCTCATTTTCATCATCTATGCATATCCCTTCCTGAGCGAGTTCAATAACTTTTGAATATCTCTCCACCATTTCTTTTAAAACTTCTTCTGTTTTCTTTAAATCTGTAATGTCTCTCATTATAGTTATTACCTGTCTCACTCTCCCTTT
>DRIF01000056.1 GCA_011052825.1 Thermoplasmatales archaeon | reverse complement strand
GCTAAATTGAAAGGACCAAAACTTTTGCCATTTGTATCATTTACATATACATTTGTTAAAGGATCATCTCCATTATTTTTGACTGTAATGTTCCAGTAAACAATCTGACCTGGATCAACTATAACATGATTGAACCATGTTCCATTTATTTCAGCTACCCATTTCTCAATTTCTATATCTGGATTAATAACATCAACAGTTGCCCAATCATCAACTGGACCTACTTTATCTCCATCTGAATCTTTTCCTTCAGCAGTAGCTGTATTGTTTACATCTTTCACCGGATTTGTTTCATAATAGAATGATATTGATTCATTTACTGCTAAATTGAAAGGACCAAAACTTTTGCCATTTGTATCATTTACATATACATTTGTTAAAGGATCATCTCCAGTATTCTCAACAGTTATATTCCAATAAACTAAATCACCTGGATCAACAATAACATGATTGAACCATGTACTATTATCTTCACTTACCCACTTCTCAATGGTTATATTAGCTAATCTTTTATCTACTATTGCACTATCTTCATCATATACGGTTTCACCACTGTAAATCCCAATAGCACTTGCATTAGCTGTGTTAACATTTATTCCATCATTTGGCGTTACATTTATTTCAATGATAGTGAGTTGGATATTATCATTTACATAACAAATGAGTGCCATTATTTCTCCTGGTAATGGAACAAATCCTTCACCATTTGCTAAAGCATCATTTACCATGATTCTAGCAATGGGTGTTATCTGCCAATATGATTTATCTCCTGTAAAATACCATATTGCATCCTGCACATCATCATCGTCTCCTTGCTCATGGTTCAAAACATAATTAATCCTGTCCCAGTCAATACCTTCCGCCGCCTCGCATTTTGTATCTAAATAGGGATCGTAAGTAGAATACAAAGTTGTTTGATAAAAATGGTTTCTTTTAATTCCATGTGAGCGGTCGACGCACCACCCGATATAGCTTCCGTTAGTCACATCATAGCCTGGGGGAACATCAAAAAGCCAAGTATCGAAATAGCTATCGTTACCATCATAAACTTTCATTGTGACGGTGTCAGTTGGTAAATCAGGTTCTGGAACAACAATTGCATCAAACTCTATATACATATATTCTCCAGGTGGTAGCCCATCACATCCATCACATCCACCGCAATAGAATAACCATGTTAAATTATTGCCCCACTCAATAGGAGTATATGTAGCATTTCCATAATATCTAAGGCAATGTGGTAAATAATCAGTAACGTTGATATTGATTAAACTTTCATTACCATTGTTATGAATACTAATATTGAACCTCACGGTATCATTTATATTTGCTTTTGTGGAATTACTCCATGTAACATTATCCCATACCTTCTTTTCTACTTCAATGTCTGGAGGCAATGAATAAAACATTCCTGTATCCCATGTCATGTCATGTTTGCCAGAAGAAATGGTTATTTTTTCTGTTATTCCTGTTGAAGAGTTTGCGTCAGAATCAACTGTATCATCTCCTCCTTGATCTTGTAGACTAAATGCATATCCAGAAGGTAAAACAAATTCAACGTAATAATCATCTGGAATTAAGTTGTCAAAAACATAATAGCCAGAATCATTTGTGACAGTCGTATCAATAATAGCAAATGATGAATTAAGCAAATGAACTGTAACTCCTGAAATGCCATTTTCATTTACATCTTGTATGCCATCCTTATTGGCATCACACCAAACAAAATCACCTATTGAACCAAAAGATAAAATTTCCACTTTATAGTCTTCAACTTCTCCATCAGGAGCTGATCCATTATAGGATAAACCACCAACACTGCTAAAACGAAAGCGTGCAAATGTTGTTCCGGTACTTGCCCAAGATGGTACGATAAAGGAAAGATTGTTTTCTCCTCCTGTCAAGGATACATCAGTAAAAACATGTTCATCCACATCATCCCAATCTCCGTCTCCATTAAAATCAATCCATGCATTTAATATTCCATTTGTAGAAGCATTTATGCTTACATTTGCCTGCTCACCTTTTATCAATGGGGTTGTAAAAATCACACCATCTTCATCATCTGTTCCATCAAGCAAATCATCGCCAGTTGCATCTAAATTTGGCTGACCATCTTTTTCTGCGTCAACGCTTGCTCCCAAATGAGGATTATTTATTACAATGTAATGACATGCACCATTGCTTATGTTCAAAGTTGAATAGCTATCTGGAGCATCTCCATAATCAATAAGTTCTATTGGAGGGATAGTGATATTATCATCTCCATCCTTTGGTGGCGAATTATGTGCGCTAAAAACTTTAAAAGTAAATGGCATTCCACTATAACCGCTAACATCAATGCTCATTTCATAAACCATTGCCCATTCCCATTGATGTATAGCATCCCACGTAGGCCATCCTACATAGGTAGCGTTATTGTGACTGTCAACAGGTGATTTGAGTTTCTCACATTTCCATTTCCCGTGTTTGGAATCATTTCGATCGGGTTCTCCCATAGTAACATCCCATGTACCATTGTTGAAATTCCATTGAAGGGAGCTGGCTGATTTGATAAATCCAGGTGGCGGTGTACCCCCACCATCATGATCCCAAGGGTCGGAAACCCAATCTGATTCATACGGATTCTTGTCATTATCTAAATCATAAACATAATCTTGTTTCCATTTCCAGCTCTCATTTCCAATAGTGAGTTTAAATTCAAGGTGGTCAGAGCCTATTAATTCTTTGGCAGTGTGCCCCTTATACCCATTTGAGGCAGTGTGCCAGCCCGCTCTTTGAAGATAGGTTATATCACTTGTGTTTCCTTTATCACCAAAAACATTGTCATTCACACTGGCATTTACAACAACAGCAATATAAAGTATATCATTATCTAAATAATAATATAAAGTTCCTCTTCCTGGGTCTTCCGATAGATAATAATATTTGTTATAGTCACCATCTCCATAAAAGAGACCATTCACAGTTGGAACATCTGCTGAGCCATCTCCTTTTGCATAATCTATGTAAGGGGAGGTTATTACTATTCCAGATAATATTAGCATAAATACTACTGCTACAGAAATTGGTATCCTTCCCTTTATATATCTACTTTCATAAATTTTCATTTTTCACATCCTCCTTATTTTCAATTTCTAAAACTCCAATCAATTTTGAGAAAGTAAATTCTCCCCATACACAAAAAAATTTTTTCATAATTAATCCCTCCGTTCTTCACCAGATACAACTATATATCTGAGTGTGTTTCCTTCCCAACATTTTTGCATTTTCATAAACTTTAAATTTCATTTAAATTGCCTCCTTTTTCCGACTAAGAATTTTTAAAAATTTACTCATATATAAATATTATTAAAATAGCATTTTGCTATCAAAGTTTTGCTATAAATTCATCCCACTCGTTAGAAATACAAAAATCAGTGTCTGGATAATATTTTGATTGATAAACAGGCAAAGGGAAATAAATTCCAACTCCTCTTTTTTCTCCATAATTTAATAATATTGTTTCATTTATTGCATCCATGACGTTTTTTGCTTCTTCATAGTTTAAAAAATTGTAAGTTAACTTTGCAAACTCAAAAAGATCTATATATTGGAGGCAATATGAGGATAAATTTCTAAATTCCAAAATTTCATTATAGTTTTCCTCTTTCATTTCAATTGAAAATTCATTTACTTTCTGAGAAAGATATTCCATCTTACTTAAATTCCATACCGCAAATGATGAGGAGAGAAATCCAACATAATCTGAGAATTTTTCTATTATGGTAAAACATATCTCCTCTGGATTCATATTCGAATTTATTGCATCAAAAATATCTTTATGAGGCAAACATCCAGCTGGTAATGAAGCCTCGCATGCTATCATATAATCTGCTGTGTTCCTTAAAGCATATGCAACTTCAACATTTCCCATATAACATGAGGAGAAGATAAGAATACTCACTTTTCCTACTGCATTTTTAATTTCTTCAAGAGTTAGCATATCTGAGTTTGTTTTATCAAAACACGTACCAAGCCATCCATTTCCATGCCCCCATATTTCAAGTATGATATTGTTTGTTTTCTCTCTGCTCCTAATAAAATTGATGCAGTTTTTCAATACTTTTGCATCTCCCATATTTACTTCCTTTTCTAAAAAAGATGGTGTTAAAATTTGCGAATTTCCATTTCTTATTTCATACAAACATGAATCATTTTCATAAGGACCATCAAATAATATTGTTATGTTTATTTCACTTGTTGTGTTCAATAACTCATTCAATTCTTTTTCTGCATATAAAGATAAATCGTTATCTCCGTTTAAATAAATCAAAGCAGTCCATTTTTTTTCAAGAGTTTCAAATTTCCAAATATTACTCCTTGCAAAACTCTTTCCATCAAATGCATCAACTCTCCAGAAATATTCCTTTCCTTCCTCAAGATTTACTATTATGGAAGACTTATGAGTAGTTTTGATTAATTTGAGTTCTTTCTCATTTTCACCAACATAAACATAATAAATTAAAGCATCCCTATCCTTGTCATTACCAATCCAAAAGAGACCAACACTACTGTCAACTAATGAATTTGGTAGAGGAGAGATTAATTTTATTTTTGGGGGATTGTTTTCTATACCCTCTGTTTTAAATAATTGTGAAACCACTTTGTGAAATGTTGATTCATCAGAATTTTGAATGTTTAACGGGTTGCCCACTATACTCCCAAATAATAAAACTGTTGAAGTTATTGCCAAAAATGCAATAATTGCTTTCATTTTGCTATCAATATGTTAATAAAGCTCAACTATAAAAACTTTGCTATCATTTTGAGCCCATCCAAAAAATCGATTTATTTTTTAATTACATCTTTTTATTAAATTGAAAGATAAAAAGAGGAGGGAATGGGATGTATAAAAATGAGATAAGTGAATATAATTCTATCGGAATTTGCGAATTTGGACTGAACAAAATATTGCACACAAGAGAAGCAATAGCATTAATGAACAATAATTTGCCATATAATCTTATTCCAAAGAAGTTCATGGGAATATTTGTAATAAATAAAACATTCGACGAAGTTATAAAAATTGCATCGGAAAAAGCGGT
>DRIF01000055.1 GCA_011052825.1 Thermoplasmatales archaeon | reverse complement strand
TTTATAAAAGAATTGCAGCAAGAAGGGGAAAGAAAATTGCAGTTGTTGCAACAGCAAGTAAAATGCTTCGTGTAATATATCAAATGTTGATAAATAAGGAAGAATTCAAACCATTTCCAGTCAAATCTCGAAAATTTTCTGTGGGATAAACCACGACTTTTAGATTGAGAATGCTAAACGAAAGCCATAAAGAGGGGTAAACCTCGGATAGGAGAACGCAAAAAATATAAGATGATTAGCAATTAATATTGAGCGGAGGATTCACATAGGAGAAAATTTTTACATCAATTTTACAGATACGAACTGTTCATTCCTTGGCAAAATTTTACATTCGGGGTGTACTGGCAAACAGTATGTCCGAACGTAGTACTACAAATGCCATATAATTTGTGGTGAATGCAATGTTTTAATTGGTTCAACGATGAAAAATAGTGGGTTTAACTTTTTACCACGGTAAAAATGCCATTAAAACAGCAAATTTTCACAAAAATTATGCTATTCCACACTAAAACATGCTTTGTAAAAAACCATAATTCAGCGTCACATTACCCATCTCCTGTTATCCAAAATATTGTTGCAAATAACTTTGAAGTTATGATATGTCTTGCTTGTTTCATCCTAAATATGAGGATGCAAAGAATAATATCTAATAAAATCCAAAGATTATACATTAAAACTGAGAACATGAAATAAAAGAATCTTATGAAATAGTTCTTTGAGGTTGTCTTTGGTCTAAACGAATATTTCTTTACTCTATAACTTGTTTCAATTCCCCATCTCTTATCATATTGCCTGAAAACTTTATCTGCTAAGTCAACGTCATTTTCATTTTTATAGAAAATAATCATTCATCCAATTATTCACCTTATACTGGTATAATCTCTCGTCCGAAGAGTAGCAAGAAACGGGAAATTCTTTCAAGTATCTCTATGATAACTGGATATGCTTTTGGCATTGAAACAGATAATGGATCAGACCATACACTCTCTAATCCATGCTCATCTTTAGCTTTGATTTTTATTGGATATAGTCCTTGCATACTCCATGCATGAGCAGAGGTAACCATCTGTCCAGATTCATAAGGTCCTATCCAACTGCTTGTAGTGCCATCTCCCCAGTCAAACATATAGTAAATGCCATCTCCCTCAGGGTCAGTAGTTAGGGAGGAATAGGAATATACCACCCCCACCATCCCAGATACTGGACCAAAAGGTCTATCTGGTTTATTTGGAGGATTATTTGTAGGGATTTCTGTTCTGAATGTCCATGTAGGACCTGTTGTTGAATATCCATAACTATCCCATGCATCAATCCTCCAGTAATACTGGGTATTGTAATTCAACACCCCTGGATCATATACAGTGGATGAAATACCTGTTGCAACATTGGGTGGATTTGGATTTGTACCAAAATAAACATCATAAACAACAGGGTCGCCATCGGGATCGCCACCGCTCCAGCTTAAATCAATATTTATATCCACATTTACAGCTCCATCTGGTGGGTTTGGATTAGATGGTATATAAGGTGGATGGTCATCACATGTTGTGAATGTCCATGTAGGACCTGTTGTTGAATATCCATAACTATCCCATGCATCAATCCTCCAGTAATACTGGGTATTGTAATTTAATTTATCAAGACTATATACTATTCTTATTTGATCAGCTGGATATGGTCCTATCTTCTCTAAAAATGGCGGATTGGGGGAAACTCCAAAATATATGTCATAATAGACATTTTCACAGGTATCTGGATCTCCTCCATCCCATTCTAGATCAGTATTTACATCAACATTTGTAGAACCGTTGGCAGGTTGTGGATTAGATGGTATATAAGGTGGATCACTCAAATAAACTTTTCTAATGGCATTTATATTATTACTCCCAGAAAAAAGTAAACTCATCAAAAACAAGCCAACATATATTATAACGATTAATTTTTTCATTTCAACCCCAATTTTATAATAAACTATTATAAATAAATATGTCGGTTTAAGCCAGTATCTCCGAAAGTAAAAAATTTAGAAAAATAAATAGTCTTGGGCCATATCATCATCTCAAAGAGGGATGGGATTATGATGCCCAAGACCAATAATAAATTCTTCAGGAAAATAAATAGATTTTCCTTTGGTTTTATAGAAGGGAAAATCGATTTCCATGAAAAGCATAATTCAACATATAATGATAATGAGATACTTCAAACTCTTCTTTTTCTTTCGATCAAAAATAGATATCCCGAAAATGGATGTAAAAGATGTAAAGAAATAGTGGAAAAATCACCAGATGCTGATACTCTCTATAGAAGGATAAACATGAAAGGTAGAGAAGAGATTTTAAGAGAATTTTTCTCCATTCAAAAAGAAATAATAACAAGATTAAGGAAAAGAAGAATCAAAAGAATTGTTGTCTTCATTGATGAGCATGAAATACCATGGTATGGTAAGCCAAATCCATATGTTGTTGGAACAAATAGTTTCAATGGAACTAAGCTATGTTTCAAGTACATCACAATCAATATCGTAATCGACAATTGTAGAATATGCTTATTTGCTTTACCAGTAACTCCATTTTCTAGAAAAGACAAACTGGTAGATGAATTATTATGCGTGGCTAAGAAGTGGTTTAGAATAGGAATGGTTTTATTCGATAGAGGTTTTTCAAATGATAGTAAAATTTTGAAGATGATTGAAAAACATGAATTAAAATACCTTGCTCCAATGGAAAAAAAAGAAAAGGTCAAAAGAATAGCTAATTCCAAAGATGGAGTAAATGAATTCTACCATACAAAATACGGATTTGGGAAAGAAAGAGCAATAACCAATCTATTTTTCATTCCAAACGGAAAAATAGCCAAAGAAAAATGGAGGAATTATCATGTCTTCTGCACTAATATAGATGTAACAAAAGCAAATCTTTCTTTTCTTGCAGATTTATATAGCAGGAGATGGAACATAGAAAATTTCTATAGAGATGCCCAAAGCAATTTTATGATTAAAACGAAAACGGCTGATTTTATTGCAAGATATTTCTTCTTCCTATTCATGTCAATACTGTACAATCTCTGGTATTTTGTAAGAGATGTTTCTCCATTGATAGCAGAGAGATGGAAGGATTTGATCGAAGATGAAATGAGAAAGGAGAGAGAAATTGAAAGATTGCTAAGAGATTGTTTAATGTATCTTAAAACAATGAAATTTTTAATTGATCATTTTTCTTCAGTTACAACACTATCTTTCGTTCATTATTTTACAGAGAAAGCGTATTTTTGTGATCCATAATGATGAAGATGAAAAGGAACAGACAATTCCTTCTTTTTACATTGCTGTTAGCAAAAACAAGTCATGCTAACAGCAATTTTAGCTAACATGCGGAGATACTGTATTG
>DRIF01000054.1 GCA_011052825.1 Thermoplasmatales archaeon | reverse complement strand
GAGACGGGGCTGTTATAGATGAAGATGGTTATTTTTGGTTGCTTGGCAGAATAGGAGATGTTATAAATGTTGCTGGGCATCGTTTAGGCACTGCTGAAGTTGAGAGTGCGTTAGTGAGTCATGAGGCGGTGGCTGAATCTGCAGTTGTTGGCATTTCTCATGAAATTAAAGGACAGGTTCCATTTGCATATGTTGTTTTAAAGGAAGGTTTTGAGCCAAGCGAGGAACTCAAAACTGAACTAATAAAGCATGTTGCTAAAGCTATTGGTCCAACTGCTAAACCAGAGGACATTTTATTTGTAAGGGATCTGCCAAAAACAAGAAGTGGAAAAATAATGAGAAGAATACTAAAAGGATTGGCTGAACAAGGAGAAATAATAGGTGATGTGACAACATTAAGAGAACCTGCAGTTGTTGACGAAATAAAAGATGCTTTGGAAAAGCGAAAAGTTTAGAAACAGAAAGTGTATATATAGATGGAAATGATGGATACTATTACTGTTACGGTTCTTGTTCTTCTCTCGTTTTTATTAATTTGGATTGGAATAATGATTTTTACAACAAAGCCAGAGCAGGAAGAGGAGGAAAAAGAGGTTGAAGTGGCAAAGAATGAGGAAAAACAGGAAAACAGTGAGGTTGAAAAGTATAAAAAGATGGTTGCAGAAATGGAGGAGAAGTTGAGAAAGATGGAAGAAAGACCAGCAAATGATAAATTACTTGAATGGCTAACTGATTTAAGAAGGGAAAATGAATTTTTACGCATGAAAATATCACATTTGGAGGGAGGGAAAACAATTTATGAAGGAGAGGCAATGAGATATGAAAATGAAAAATTAAAGAAAGAGCTGGAGGAATATAAGAAAAGAATAGAAAAACTAGAGAATGAAATAAGAGAACTGAAGAACAGTGTTATATATTACAGGGATATGGTGAGCAAACTCCAAGGAAACTATACTACTCTGAATAAATATAACTACAGAATATGTCTAAGAAATCCTGATACTGGAGAGTATGAATATCAACTTGTAAAAATTCCGCATGATTTTGATCCATTTAACCCAACATATATAACTAGAGATGGCATAGAAGTTTATGAAGAATATGGAATAAGGATACCAACAAAGCTCGGCGATATAATAAGAGAAGAATTCAAAAAAGATTTTTATTTAAAGGATTTTGAACTTGATAGATGAACTGGACAGATAAATACCGTCCCAAACATCTGAAGGATGTTATTGGAAATAGTGAAGCAAAGGAAGAGTTGATTAGATGGGCAAAAAGCTGGCAGAAAGGTATATCTGAGAAAAAAGCGGTTATTTTATATGGCAAGCCAGGTACAGGGAAAACATCTTCTGTTTATGCTCTGGCAAATGATTTCAACTGGGAAATTATAGAATTGAATGCAAGTGATGAAAGAAATAGAGAAATTTTAAGAAAAATAGTTTTGGCTGGTGCCGTTAATGAAACTTTAGGTATTGATGGAAAATATGTTTCCTCTAAAGAAGGAGCAAAAAGATTGATAGTTTTGGATGAAGCAGATAATTTATATGAGAAAGAGGGAGATTTCGGAGGCAAAAGGACAATAGTTGAAATAATAAGAATAACAAAACAGCCAATAATACTTATTGCCAATGATTATTATGAACTAACGAAGGGAGGAGGAACAGAACTCAAAAAACTCTGCAAATCCATAGCTTTTAAAAAAGTTGATGAGATGGAAATAGTCAGTATTCTCAAAAAAATTTGTAGGGCAGAGAATATTGAAACAGATGAGAGAGTTTTATATCATATAGCCCATAGGTGCGACGGAGACGTGAGAAGCGCCATAAATGATTTGCAGTCAATTTCTTATAACAAGAGGATAACAATTGATATGCTTTCTAATATAGGACGCAGAGAAAGAGAGAAGGAGATTTTTACAGGATTACGCAACATTTTTAGAGCCTTGGATTTAAAAACAGCAATAAAAGAAGCCAGACAGATAGACGAATCTCCAGATAATTTGATTTTATGGATTGATGAAAATTTACCATTAGAATATAAAAATGCTGATGATTTGACAAGAGCATACAAATTTTTATCAAAATCAGATGTTTTTTTGGGTAGAGTTCACCGGCGCCAATATTATGGGCTTTGGTCTTATGCGTCTGAGTTGATGAGTGGCGGAGTTGCAGTTTCCAAAAGACATTCTTATAGAGAATTCACTAAATATAATTTTCCAGAATGGCTTTTGAGAATGTCAAAGAGCAGGGAATACAGGCAAATAAAATTGCAGATTGCAAAAAAGTTTTCATCCATTATGCATTGTTCAAAGAGAAAGGTTCTTGAAATTTTACCAATTATAAAATACTTATTTCTAAAAGATGATTTTGCTATTTTACTCACATCAAAATTAAATTTAACCCAGACTGAACTGGAATTTATGATTGGCGATAGAGCAAAAAAAATTTTGGAGCAAGCAGAAGAAATCAAAAAAATGGACAAGCAGGCACTTTTGTTTGATTTTGAATAGTTGTTGTTTTTTGTAACCCTAAAATTGAAAGCATATTGAATATAAAATGATAGAGACCATCCAATAATTCAGGTTTAAGCCCAGATTTTTTGTTTTAATTCCGTTGAATTTTGCTGAAGATTTAGCAAAATTTTGTTCAATACAAAATAAAAAATGAATGAAAAGATGGGAATTCTTTAATTTTCTCTATATTCCCAAATAATTGTTTATCTCTGGTTATAGCAATTTGTATCGTTCAGCGTAATTTCAGCGTAAATTTACAAATAAATTGCACCAAGCTTTATTTTTGAAATATTGAATGATGTTATGATGG
>DRIF01000053.1 GCA_011052825.1 Thermoplasmatales archaeon | reverse complement strand
GCAAGGTAGCTGGTTCACTTGTTGCTCCATTTTCATCTGTTGCAGTAACTGTTATGATATAAGTTCCCTCTTCCTGCCATGTATGTGACATCTGAACACTTTCTCCTGAATTTACTAAATCAGTGCACATCTCATTTCCATCATCCCAGTCAAAGCAATAGTATATTCTATCTCCATCTGGATCTGTTGATGTTGCAGTATAGGTATAACTTTTTCCTGCCTCTCCAGATGTTGGTCCATTTATTGTTGGCTTCGAGGGAGGATTGTTTGCTTTTATGTTAACAGGCAGAGAAACTGCCAGTATTATGGCAATAAATATTGGCAACAACTTCTTCATTTTTCATCACCTTTCCCTAAATATACAAAACTATTAAAACTTAACTATCGTTAACGTTTTTTGATAAAGAAATAAGATGTTGTATTCAAAATTTAAATATTCTGAATATCTTATTTTTATGCCTAAATTGATTGCAAAAGCAGGAGGTATAAATCCCATAGCTTTTTCTGCAATATTTTTGATCTTGCATTTCTTTTGTAGAGGTGATTTTTGAATTTAAATATTGACTCTCAGAAAAAGCTGATATTTCATCTATATTTTGGAAGATAAATTTCAAAAACTGTTCCCTTTTCCTCTGAATCTCCAACATTGATGTATCCTCCATATTTTTCTATAAGTTTTTTCACTAGATAAAGACCAAGTCCACTTCCTGGACTTCCTCTTCTCTTAACTCTTGGATTAAATATAATTTTTTTCATTTCTTCTGGAATCCCATCTCCATCATCCTTAATTAAAATTTTGTAAAAAATTTTTCCTCCTCTTCTTTCTTCCTTTCCTGAAATTTCTATTTTACTGCAGTTGGAATGCAGAATCGCATTTTGAATTATATTTGAAAATACATTTTCGAGAAAAGAATCTGCTTTCACGATTCCATCAAATGGATGATAAATTATTTCAATTCCATTATTTTTTGCCTGCTGTTCAAAGTTTTTAACAGTTTTTGAAAGAATATCATGAATATCAACAGGAATTAGTGTCTTTTCATCGTTTATCATATGCAGCTTTCTTATGTTGTCAATGAGTTCTGTGCTTGAGTGGGCTGCCTTTAAAGCATCTTCAATAAGAGATTTTTGAGTTTCTGTTAGATTTTTTGTATCAAACAGTTCAAGATTTCCGAGTATTATTGTATTTTTGTTTGCAACGTCATGTCTTAAAAGAGAGTTGTAAAATTCTCTTTCTTGCTCTGCCTCCTTCCTTGCTGTTATATCGCGGTAAATTCCAAAAATTCCCACCTGTTTTCCGTCTATGAATATTGGGGCGCCAAGTATGGACACATTTACCAGTGAGCCGTCTTTTCTTTTTCTCTTGCCCTCTGTCCTTATAATTTTGCCACTTATAACCTGCCGAGTGATATTTTCCCCTTCTTCTCTTTCTTCATCTGGAAGAATGAAGTTATCTATATTTTTTCCCTTTAACTCCTCTATGTTATATCCAAATAATTCTTCAAATGCAGGATTTATGTCAACTACACGATGTTTTTCATCTAAGGAAACGATGGCTTCTGGAGAATTCCAGAATAATGCCTGGAAATAGGTTTTCTGTCTCCTTAATTCTTCCTCCATTCTTTTACGTTCTTCCACATCTCTTATTGTTATGAAACTGCCTATGATTTTTTCATTCCATATTATGGGAGAGGTGTTCATTTCTGCTGTGATTGTTCCGTTCTTTCCTTTTAACTTAATTTCAAGTCCTTCAAATTTATTACCTTTTACTATTTCATCAACGTATCTATTAAAATCTTCTCTGAATTCATCTGAAATAAAATCTATCAAAGGCTTTCCTGTAATCTTCTTTTTTGAATTATTTATCATCTCGCAAAAATAATGATTTGAATATTCTATTATACCCGCATCATCAATTATGCATATCCCTTCACCAGCTGTTTCTGCAAGTATTCTGAAATCAATTTCAGTTGGCGTTCCAACTGGGAGTTTGAACTTCAAAATTGCGTATATGATAAGAGAGATGGTTATGAAGTCAAATGTTGAGCCAACAGGAAATTGAGCAACTTTCAAAATTTCATTTAATGCTTCATAACTTATAAAGGAAAGTATGGCATTTGCAGGTATTGCAAAAAGAATTATCAAAACCTGTCTTTTTTTAATTCCAATGCTTTCTCTGTAATATTTAAATAAAAGAAAAGTTGAGAATATAATCATAAAAAGTCCTACCCATGAATTTAATGAAAAAAGGGTTTCATTATAAACTGGTTCAAATCCAATTCTCTTGTATTCAACTTTCTCTATATAATAACCTGAAAAATTAAGAATTGCAACTATTATAGCAGGAAGATATGCAAAAAGATAATATCTCTTTTTTAAAAATCCAGTATATTCTGCACTGAAATGGAGAATAACCGCAGGTATGAAAATTAAACCAGCTGTTCCAATTTCAGCCCATAAAATTTCACCATCAGTTAAATTTGTGAGAACTGTCCCAACATTCCAAAAAAAGCTTGCCAGACATATTAAAACCAGGGAGAGAATATATTTTTTTCTGGGAAGCAGGAATAAAAAATAGATTGCAATAGAGAATAGGAATATAGATGAAACTATTGATGGCAACAGATAAATTCCATTCATTTTCTATTTAATATTTCTCCCTGATATATGAAATTTTATATTTTTTCAGAAAAAATATTAAATGAAGTTTCATAAAAATTTCCTATTGTCCTAATTAAAAATAGTTAATTCTGGAATAAAAAAATTCATGCCATGTCCAGATATGATCGGTCAATTTCTCCAGCATCGCTGGAGAAGAATCTCTTCGAAATTCATTTATAAAGTTCCAGTAGAATTGGAATAATTCCAGTGCATTTTCCAATCTCTTTTTATTCTTGGAAAAGCATTTTGTTTTTCTTACTAATCTTCCAATTCTCTCCCTTAATATACCATTGAAATTTTC
>DRIF01000052.1 GCA_011052825.1 Thermoplasmatales archaeon | reverse complement strand
GTGGTACATCAGAAAGAATTGATTTGAAAAGTATTGCAGAAGGTGCTTTAAAGAAAGGGTTAAATTTGGTTGGGACGGGTGACTGCCTCCACCCTTCGTGGCAGAAACATATAAAAGAATATTATAATGATGGAAAGATAGAAGTAGATGGAGTTAACTTTATTTTGAGTGTCGAAGTTGAAGATAAAAACAGGGTTCATCATCTTATTTTATTTCCAGATTTTTATTCTGCAAATGATTTTAAGGAAAGAGTAAAAAAATATTCTGTGAATATAAATGATGATGGAAGACCAAAACTGTTTATGAATGGCAAGGAAATTTTTGATAATGTTAGAGAAACAAATGCAATTATTGGACCTTCTCATGCGTTTACTCCATGGACTTCATTATATGCATATTTTGATTCTGTAATTGATTATTATGGAAAAAAACCAGATTTTATAGAACTTGGGCTGAGTGCAGATACAAATTATGCAGATAGGATAAAAGAGTTACACAGCATAACTTTTTTAACAAATTCTGATGCACATTCATATTCTCCTATTCGGCTGGGAAGAGAATTTAATAGAATGAAAGTTGAAGAGATATCATGGGATGAAATAAAAAATTCCATATTAAAGGGGGATATAGCATTAAATGTTGGCTTTCCCCCGGAAAAAGGAAAATATAACAGGACAGCATGTACTTCCTGCTATAGACAGTATGAAAAATCTGAGGCAGAAAAAATGAAATGGAAATGCCATTGTGGAGGAATAATAAAAAAGGGAGTTAAAGATAGAATAGATGAGCTTGCTGATTTAAATATTCCAGAACACCCTCCAAATAGACCACCATATCTTCATCTTCTTCCTCTTGCAGAAATAATTGGAGAAGCATTAGGAATAAATAGTAGGGCCAGCATTGTAAAAAGGAGATGGAATGAATTGACTAAAATTGGAAATGAAATAGAAATACTGCTGGATATAGATATTAATAAAATAAGAAAGACAACCCCAATGGCAATAGCAGATGCGATAGAAGCGTTCAGAACAGGAAAAATAAAAATACTCCCTGGAGGCGGAGGGAAATATGGAGAAATTGTGATAACATGATTTGTGGGATAGATGAGGCAGGTAGAGGTCCTGTAATTGGGCCAATGGTTGTTGCAGGTGTATGGATAGAAGAAAAAGATGAATGGAAACTGACGGAAGCAAAGGTAAGAGATTCAAAAAAGTTGAGTAAGCAGAGGAGAGAAAAAGTTGCAGAATTCATCAAAAAAAATTTTTATTATGAAACGATTGTAGTAAATGCAGAGGACATAGATAATCTACGTCAGATAATGAGTTTAAATCAGCTGGAAGCATTCATATTTGCAAAAATTGCCAGTATGAGATATGCCAGCATCTATTATATAGATTCAGCAAGTGCAAATGAAGAAGAATTTAAGAAAGAAGTAAAAAAAAGGATTGAGTTTGATTGTGAAATAATATGTGAACATGAAGCAGATGATAAATATCCTGTTGTTTCAGCATCTTCTATAATAGCAAAAGTTGAGAGAGATAGAATAATAAAAAGTATAGCAGATGAAATAGAAAAAAAGATTGGGATGCCAATGGGAAGTGGATACCCAAGCGATAAAAAAACTATTGATTTTATAAGAGAATGGATAAAGAAATTTAATAAACTACCCCCATATATTAGAAAAAGTTGGAAAACAGTTAGAAATATACAAAATGAAATGAAACAAGGAAAGTTGATTTAAACAGTAGATTATATCAATTCCTTCTTGCTCACATTCTAACAACAGATGGTTAAAAAGTTAAACAGCGTGTCTTATTATAATGTTTTAGAGAAGGTAAAAGACAAGGAAAAAGCATTTCTATTCAATTTTAGAAATATTTAAAAGCTTGAATATGATTATAGATGGAGGTGAACAGGGTGGAGGAGGCGATTAGTAAAATAAATTTAAAAAGGGTTTTGATAGCAGGTATAATTGCTGGTATTGTGAATACAATATATTCTATTTTGGTTTGTTCAGGCATCATCATGCCCTACCTAGAAGAAATAACTGGCTCTGATTTTTGGGTAGAAAATACTGTTTCTCATATAGCAATTATGACTGCGTTCAGCTTCTCCATATGCATCTTATGGGCTTTTGGATATGCATTGCTTTATAAGGGAATACCTGGGGTCAGGTTAAATAAAGGCGTTAGTTATGGCTTCTTATTATGGATATTAGGCATCTTACCACAAACTGTAGCTTTACATCTCCACACCAATATCTGGCCAGAATTCAATTGGATTTTCCTTTCACTAAATAGCCTTATTAGATGGTTAATAGTGGGAGCAGTATATGCGGGTATATATAAAATAGAGTAACAGTTATGTCAATTATCACGAAAACATGAAGGACAATTTATTTACAAAATTATCCATAATATGCAGAATGAAGTAATCTTTTAATTACACTATAGGTTTTATCTTTTTATATTCAATAATTGCAATGCTTTTAATTTCTTTAATTCGCAGGTTCCAGCCAAATTTTGCCGATGAAATAGTTTTTGATAATTTAATTTTTACACAAGCAAATACCATTAACTCATATCAAGCTCAAATCTTCTACTTCAACATTTTCAACATTTTCAACTTTCCTTATATTTTCAATTAGTTCATCTGGACTCTGGTCTGGCATAATAATTTGCAAAATTATCGCTTTCAATCCAAACGCAACTGGAACAATTCTTGAATCTGTAAGTTTTGCGTAATCTGGAATTATATTAACAACTTTCTGTTTCAATTTTTCCATATCTACAGATGCTTCATCCGGCATTACCCTTATTCTTATTGCCACCTTTCCCATTTTAATCACGGCCCCTCAAAACCACATTCTGGACATTTATATTCTGCGGATTGACTTCTGCACACATTGCATCTTTTTATCACATAATCGCATTCTGGACATACAAACTGTGTGCATCCTTCTTCAGTCAAACCTCTTCCACAACTTATGCATCTTCCCTCAATCATTCTATTAAGGTATGAGGAAGTTATATTTTAAGGTTTACTTTCTTAAAGTTACTTTCTCATCCCTCTCCATGCCATATTGATTCTTCATCAACAGCAACCAGAAATCCATCTCCTATTGTTACAATAAAGTCATTTGGCACACCAGGAGCATATAATTCAAAATCTTGTATGCTTGCATTCCATCTCAATACAATAGTGCATCCCTGAATTGAATTTAATAATGAAGATGCATTCGTGGGCGTTGATTTAAACCATCCAAGCATATTCCATCCTATAAGAAGAGGAATGCTTACAGACTCTATTGGGTCATAAATTAAAGCAAAATAGGTATCATATTTCATCCCTATGAAATATCCATGTCCATCTTCAATGGCAAAATCATATGGTGAACCAGGAACATATAATTCAAAGTCTTGAATGCTTGCATTCCATTTCAAAACAATACTGCATCCATTTATATCACCATATAATGAGGAAGCATTGTATGAATTTTCACAAGGCAATGTAATTAAATTCCATCCCTCTTTTAGTTCAAAGGCAAATGTTTGCAATGGAACATATGCCGTTGCTTCTATGCCATCATAAGCTTCCGTATTTCCTAAATTATCTACTGCTACGGAATAAAATTCATAGTATGCTGGAGCATATGGAGCATGGAAAATCCATTTTCCATTATTGCTTTTTGCATATGGTAACCAGTCACTCCATGTTGAATTGTCATGGCTGTAGCGGAAATAAAGTTCAACTTCTTTTAATCCGCATCCTGTATCGGAAGCATTATATGTGATGGCGAAGGGTATAGTAGTTTGAGTGTATGGCATAATGGCATTTATTGTTGATGTAGGAGGAGTATCATCTACATAATGGAATTGATGATGCAAAGGTGCATAAGTTATTACATCTCCATAGAGCATAACATATTTAATCAATGCCCCATACCCAATTGAACAGTTATCTGAATAAGTGAATTTAACCACTATCTCATTTCCATCTGCAATTTCAGATATATTGATAAGCCATGGACCACTTGAATTTTCATCCAAGAATAAAACATTTGTCCACGTCTCCCAATAATCATTTGTTACATTAACCCATAACTTCTCGTTTCCAGTTGTTTTGAATATGCCATCAAAATATAGCATTGTATTGTTGAACATGCTACAGCTTATCGGAGCTGAGCTCAACTGATCAAGATTGCATATTTCCCAGCAAATTGAATCATCCAAAAGCATAAAATATCCTTCTATTGTTTCATTGATCCAATACGGAGTTATGTTTGTCCATTGCCATGTATAACCCATATTATCTAAATCAACAGAAACCCATCTCATATCATTTTCAAATCCATCATAAAATATTATTCTATCATTCTCAACAGCTTTTCCATAATATTCAATCTGATGCATTCCTTCTCCCCCTAAATAAAATGTATCGCCATATTCTACCCAATCGCTCCATGTTCCTTCATACCATAATCTATACCAGTTCAACACTGGATAAGGTGAATCTAATGGATAATCAATAATTTCAAATGGTGTTAAAGATGTTACATACGTTATGATTGCATCTCCAGAAATAACAATATCGTCAATATACCAGTAATTTAAACCATAATGATCTCCCGTAAATGTGAATGCTATATAAAGAGTGGGGGAACCTACACCATTTTCAGATGTTAAAACAATTTCTTTTAATGATGGACCGTAATCCTCTGTTGGACTAATATTCCATACTTCCTGCCAACTGACTCCATCTGTGCTGGTGTAGAGATGAAGGGTATATGGATAATCTGAACCACCATAATCATCCACAAACGTATTAAATTGCAGGGTTAATTCATTGCTTCCTACTGTGTTTATTGGATAAGTGAGAAGCATACATCCCTCTTCAGCATATGCCCACGGTAACATTGCTTCTGGTGATATACCCCCTGCGTAATTTGTATAACTAGTGAGCCACACATCATGTGTATCCATCCATCCTATAGGTGGAACTCCATACATAAAATCTTCTTGAAGTATATCTAACAAAACAGTTTCTTCATATTTTGGTTCTCCTATTTCCTTTACTTTATTTATAATGTAAAGCCAGTAATCTTCAACTTCTCCATACTGGGCATGAGCATAGGTGTCTTGCAAAACCTCACCAACTGCTATAAAAGGATGATGTGACTCATATCTTGGGTACGGTGACCTGCCTGCATTTTCTCCGTAATCAAGGCGGGTTCTCACCCATGTTATTCCGGGCAAAGCATTCCATGGAACACTAAATGTTGTTCTTCTCCATGCATTTTCATTCAAAAGATTTGCGAATGGTCCAAACCACTGGGGCCAGAATACACCATAGCAACATGTCATATTCGGGCCCCCCCACCAAGTGCACTGTTTCGTTGGGCATTTTACTAAATGCTCTCCTCCGTCATCCCAATCGCCATCATGATTCCAGTCAAAATATGTGTTGATATATATTTTTTTCTTGTCTCTTTTATTTACCTGAAATTCATCATATCTTCCATGGTCAGCATCATTTATGAATGGATTCTCTGTTTGTATATGAAATTCTATGGGGTAGATCCATCCAGGAAATACGATTAAAGGCAAGGAAACACCATCATCATATGCATCTAAATCTGGAGTAGGAGCCTGTTGATAAGGTGGATGAGGAGTGGAAGGAACGCGAGAGGGCAATAGGTTTGATGATACATCTACATCATATGGTGGTGATGTAATAACATTTGCATCATATTCTGGGCTAACATCCCATCCGAGCCATTCTTCGCCAATATCTTCATGACTTGCTCCATGACTTAGTTCATGCCATAAAACTGTTGGATAAAACCCAGGCAAGCCGAGATACGGATCCGGAGCGTCTCCAAAATCAAATCCACTTATCATTCTAAGCCTGCCGTCGTTGTATATTCCAGAAACAACTCTATTTTGCAGTGTCTGACGAGGATCAACCTTTCTAAGAGTCCAGTTTTTAACATCAATATGTCCTAAATTTGGATATTGACACCAGAAATGAGCAACTGCTCCAGCAACCATTGGAGTTGCCATAGAAGTTCCGGACATGTATCTCACTAATGAATATTTTTCATTGGGTTGAAATGCTTTTAAATT
>DRIF01000051.1 GCA_011052825.1 Thermoplasmatales archaeon | reverse complement strand
GCTAGTTAGGCCGTTACCCTAACTACAACCTGATAGGCCGCAGACCCATCCTCAGGCTCCTTGCGGAGTTTCAGCCATATTGCCTTCCAGCGAATATGACCTATGAGGGTTTAGACCCAGTTTCCCGGGGTTATCCCTCTCCTGAGGGCAGGTTGTCCACGTGTTACTGAGCCGTCCGCCGGTGGGCAAAGCCCCCCTGGACTCGCATGGCTTAGTCGAACTCC
The DNA here is from genome assembly GCA_011052825.1 of Thermoplasmatales archaeon. Lineage (GTDB taxonomy): Archaea > Thermoplasmatota > E2 > UBA202 > JdFR-43 > DRIF01. Next base: position 4,747 of record DRIF01000051.1, on the reverse strand, counting down.
AATAGCGGTGGCCTCCGGCAGGATCAACCGGTGTTGGGATTGGTCGCTTTTTCCATCAAGCTTTGCTGATAGCAAATGCTTCTGCGTCTGTCGGATTTGAGATAGCCTACCCTAATACGGGTAGTTTTTTCAAATCCCCATCTATTTAAACCCAAGCGGAATAAGCCTCATCATAAAATCAGAGGCATAGCCGGTGGCTTGGGTTCCACTAAACCCATAATATATACATTGTTTATAAAAATTTTGGTGTTTGATTTTCTTTGAAATACTGAATTTTTTCACTCTTTATATGAACGAGATAGAATAATTTTGAAGGAAGGAGAGAGAAATGTTAAACAAAGTTTAATAATTAAAATCATACATATTCTAAGGATTTCTATATTTCACGCCTTTTCAATTTTGTAAGTTGATTATGGCAATTCCTTTATCTTTTCTGTTGTTGTAATCCACGTATCTCCGAAAATTCCTTTTTTCAAAAGCTCATTCATAAATTTTTTTGGAGGAACACATGCCTCAGGAGCTTTCACTCCTGGAGATTTAATTTCTCCTTTCACAATCATTTCTGCCCCTAAAGCAGGGGGTGCTGTTGTTCCTTCTCTCATAGTTGATATGCCTGCAAATCTGTAAATTTTTGTTTCGCCATTTTTCTCTCCAGATACCTCCACCATAACAGCTCCTCCTGATGGTATTTCATGTTTGCTTTCACTCATTTTTTTAACAAGCGTTCCAACATAAGATGCCAGAAAATCTAAGGGGGTAATTTCATTTCTTCCCACCTTTACCCTATCATTTGAAACAAGACCGAGAGATTGAAGTTGAAGAAGAATATCTCTAAATTCTTTTGGAAAGAAAGAACCTTTACAGCAAACATTCTCAATTCCCTCAATGTAGAGAGGCAATGTAACAGTTTCAGGATGCCCAAAATAATAAACAGCTGTTTGTCCAAAAGGTTCTGGAAAATTTACAAATTCCTCGCCATCAATCAGACCTCTTGCTTTAATATATTCTCCATTTTTGTATACAGGCACCTCTCCAAGCCAGCAGTGGAGCATGTGATATGGAATTGCCCCTCCAGCCTCCTCCTTTATGCCCCTCGTAACATATATTTTAATTTCTTTGACACGAGTTAATTGTTTTGATGCGTAGGAGGCAATTACATTTGTTAATCCCGGGCTTGCCCCTAAACCAATTATGCACGTTATATCTTCGTTCAAAGCTTTTTCATTGAACTCCTCAATAAGAAATTTTGTAATATCATAGTCATCACATATATCAACATACTCCACATTTTGCTCTATGGAAGCTTTTAATATATTGGGAGCGAATCTATAAAATGGACCCACACAATTCACAACAACATCTGCATCTCTTAAAGTGTGAGAAATTTGCTCTTTATTATTCACGTCAACTTTTTTAAAATCTACTTTTTCATTTTCCTCCTTTATTTTTTTTCCCATCTCTTCATTTATATCTCCTATAATTATCTCTGAAAATACATTGCTTTTTGAAAGATATTTGACAACATTGCTCCCCATTACACCTGCTCCTCCTAAAACCACTGCTTTCATATCATAATATGGCAGAAGAGAAATAAAAATATTTTGCAAAGCAAAAATTACTAATCTGGTAACAACATTCATATTGGAGTGAAAAATGAAAATAGACCCATTTAACATCTCATTTACACCACTTCCTGGCTCAACATTCACAAACTTATTGAGATTATTTGCCCAAAATAAATTCAGGATAAGCATTATAGGAATTCCAAGAGCATTATATTCATTTACAATGAGTTTCATACTTTCTCCTCTCAATTTAATAGAAAAACTCCGCTACGGAAAGAAAATAGAAAAAACGAAAATTGAAAACCCCCCAATTTTCATAATCGGTCACTGGAGAAGTGGAACAACCTATATGCACAATTTAATCGCTCAAGACAGACAATTTGCATTTCCAACCACATTCCATGCCATCGTGCCAGCTTTATTCATAAATTTTGAGAAAGCCATTAAACCAATTGTTGAAGCATCTCTTCCTCCAACCCGCCCTGAAGATAATGTTCCACTTGGTGCGGACCTTCCGCAGGAGGAAGAATATGCAATGGGCAATCTATGTCCATACTCATTCTACAATGGATGGTGTTTTCCTAAGAATATGGAATTTTATTACAGATTTGTTTGCATGGAAAATGTCCCAAAAAAAGCAGTTGATGAATGGAAAAGGTTTTATCTCTATTTTTTGAAAAAAGTAACTCTATATAACAGTGGAAAGCAACTCGTTCTGAAAAATCCAGCAAACACAGGAAGAATAAAACTCCTGCTGGAAATGTTTCCGTCTGCAAAATTTATTCACATATACAGAAATCCATATCATGTTTTTCTTTCAATGAAAAGAGATATTGAAACAGAAATGTCTCTATATTGTGTTCAAAAGCCAAAAAAATGGGATGTTATTGAAAAAGCCATGGTCGAACTGTATAACCAAATGTATGAAAAATATTTTAGAGAGAGAAAATTAATTCCAGATGGAAATTTAACAGAAGTAAAATATGAAAATTTTGTTGAAAATCCTTTTGATGAAATTAAAAGAATTTATGAAGAACTCAATTTATCCGGATTTGAAAAAGCTCAGAACGACTTTAAAAAATTCATTGCCATGCAATCTGAAATTAAACCTTATAAATATATTATAGATGAAAACCTGAAGAAAAAAATTTACAACTATTTTAAATTCACAATAGATAAATGGGGATATAATGTCTGAGAAAATAAGATACAGAGATGGATACAGAGGAGGTATGGAGAAATATGATTTTTCCTTAACATCCATATGGAGAGGTTTTTTACTTTTGGCTATTCCAATAACAGCATGGGTAATAGGAGCTTTTCCAGTTGTTTATTCAATAGCATACTTAATAAAATTAACTGATTTCACAAATCCGTTTCAAACATTTCTATTCACATTTGTTTTGGTTTTTGAGTTCCTACTTTTTATAATACTGGAAACTCTCATTCCAGGAATTTTTATAAGAATAACGAAACTCAGGGTGGAGGAAGGCGAGCATGAAATATCCATCAAAAATAAAAATTTTTTCAGATACATTTTATTCTTCATTTTATATCGTCCTTCATTAAAACTGGTTGGAGTCCTTCCCTTGCTTCCTCTGAGAATCAGATTTTTGAAACTTGTGGGGCTTAAAATTGGAAAAAGCAGTATACTTGCAGGAAGTGAGATAATTCATGACCCATATGCAATTGAGATAGGTGAGCAAACTTTAATAGGAGGTTATTCTTGGATTTTGGCTCACATTGCTGAAGAAAAATTAATGGTTAAAAAAGTTAAAATAGGAAATAACTGTCTCATTGGCGGAGGAGCTGTTATAATGCCAGGCGTTATTATTGAGGACAATGTTATAGTTGGAATAAACAGCGTGATTCCAAAAAATAAGGTGTTGAAATCTGGAAAAACATATGTTGGAAATCCAGCAAGAGAAATTTGATTTTATATATTTGAGGAATTTTTTACACCAATAAAAAGTAAAAATGCAAATGCCCAGAGAATGGATATTAGTGCAATAGAGTAATAATAACTTCCAAATTTTATCTTCATAGGTTCTATTATTGCTATTAATATTATTGAGCCAAGTTGTGAAAAAAACCATAACATTGAAGATGCTCTTCCCTCCATTCCTTTTCCTGCTATTTTACTGGATATTTCGAGAACCAGAGGAAGCGCAGACATTAAGAAAAATCCGGTTATAAAACAAATTAATAGAATGAATAAAAAATCCTCTGCAATTCCTAAAAGGTAAAGCATTGTTGAAGCAACTGCCATATCCAAAAGCACAAAAGGTTTTATTTTCCCTGTTTTATCTGAAATTGCTGGTATTATTATAGACCCAATTATTCCTCCTATTATCATAAATCCACCAGCAATTCCTGCATAAGATATGCTTATTCCATGTAATGAATTAAGCATTTCTTCGAGCCATGTCATTATGGCTGTGAAACCACCAACACCAGCAAAAAAACCGTATTCAATTATAAGAAAATCTTTCAATTTTGATAATTTCAGAATATCTTTGAGAATAAAAGTTGTAATATCTTCCTCCCTTTTCTTACCCTCTTTTGCAAAAATAAGGAATAAAAATGTTCCTGCAATTGTGATTAATGCATAGGTTGTGAGCATACCCCTTATTCCAAAAGACAGGAAGAGGAAAGGAGTTATTATCAGAGCAAGCATCATACCAAGAAATAATCCAATTGTTCCCAGTCCATTGGCAATTCCCTGCTCCTCTTCAGGAAACCATGTTACAGTAAGTTTTGTTATACTTCCAAAAATGAAAGGTTGGGAGAAGGAACATCCAGTTTGTGATAAAAGGAGGAGAGGAAAATTGTATTCTGGAAATGTGGAAAAAATTCTCATAACTGAGAAAACAGCCATAAATATTGCCCCTCAGTATCTCCGCATGTTAGCTAAAATTGCTGTTAGCATGACTTGTTTTTGCTAACAGCAATGTAAAAAGAAGGAATTGTCTGTTCCTTTTCATCTTCATCATTATGGATCACAAAAATACGCTTTCTCTGTAAAATAATGAACGAAAGATAGTGTTGTAACTGAAGAAAAATGATCAATTAAAAATTTCATTGTTTTAAGATACATTAAACAATCTCTTAGCAATCTTTCAATTTCTCTCTCCTTTCTCATTTCATCTTCGATCAAATCCTTCCATCTCTCTGCTATCAAT
>DRIF01000050.1 GCA_011052825.1 Thermoplasmatales archaeon | reverse complement strand
GTTTGCAATGGAACATATGCCATTGCCTCTATGCCATCATAAGCTTCAGCATTTCCCAAATTATCTACTGCCATAGAATAAAATTCATAGTATGCTGGGGCATATGGAGCATGGAAAATCCATTCTCCGTTGTTACTTTTTGCATATGGCAACCAGTCACTCCATGTTGAATTGTCATAGCTGTATCGGAAGTATAGCCAAACTTCTTTTAATCCACATGCATCATCAGAAGCATTGTATGTAATTTCGAATGGTATGGAAGTTTGATTGTAGGGCGTGATTGCATTTATAATTGCTGTAGGGGGAGTATCATCCACAATATGGCTTTGATTGTATACTGGAGAATATGTTATCACGTCGCCATATATGTAAACATTATCAATCAATGCTCCATATCCTGTGCCATATGGAGAACTGTAGGTGAAATTAATGGCTATTATATTTCCATCTGCAATGCTGGATATATTTATGAGCCACGGACCGCTCGAATTTTCTTCTAATGTTAAAACATTTGTCCACTGCATATACTCCCCTGAAATTGTGGAAACATTTATCCATAACTTTTCATTTCCTGTTGTATTAAACATGCCATCAAAGTAAAGCATTGTATTGTTAAACATGCTACAACTAATTGGAGCCGAAATTAATGAGTCATGATTTGGAATTTCTAATTCGCCAACAGCATATTGGTCAAATAGCATGAAATATCCTTCAAATGTTCCATTAATCCATTCAGGCGTTATATTTGTCCATTCCCAAGTATAAGCAAAGCCATCTAAATCAATAGCTACCCATCTTGAATCATCATTAAAGCCATCATAAAATATTGTCTTATTATTTTCTACAACTTTTCCATAGTATTCTATATAATGCAATCCCTCTCCCTCTAAATAAAATGTATCATTATATTCTATCCAAGGAGACCATTCTCCATACCACAGCCTATAATAATTGAATACTGGATAAGGTGGTTCTGGCTCATCTATAATTTGAATGGGTGTATATGAAGTAACCCATGTTATTTCGCCATCATAATATTTTGGTTCTCCTACTACTTTTGTTTTATTTATTATATAAAGCCAGTAATCTTCCACTTCTCCAAATTGAGCATGTCTATATGTATCTATTAAGGGCGTTGCAAATGGAAAATCTGAATCATATCTTGGATAAGGTGGCAAGCCGGCGTTCTCTCCATAATCAAGCCTTACCCTTACCCATGTTTCTCCAAGCTCTGCATTCCATGGAACGGTAAATGTTGTTCTACGATATGCATTTTCATTTAATAAATTAACTAAAGGTTGCAAAAACGGAAATATATTAGTAAGCCACTGCCATGAAGGCCAGAATATACCATAGCAGCATGTCATATTTGGACCGCCCCACCAAGTGCATACCAGCGCTGGACATTTTATTAATGGTTCATTTATATCATCCCAATCTCCATCGTTATTCCAATCAAAAAACGCGTTTATGTATATTTTCTTCTCATCTCTTTTAACTGCTCTAAATTCATCGTATCTTCCACTATCGGCATCATCTATAAATGGATTCTCTGTTTGTATATGGAATTCTATTGGAAATACTCCTCCTCTAAATACAACCATTGGCAGGAAAACGCCATCATCATGTACATCTAAATCTGGAATATCACCAGGAGCATAAGGAGGATGTGGGTTTGGTGGAACACGAGGAGGCCATAGATTTGGCGTTCCATCTACATCATAGGGCGGGGTTGCATTTACATTTGCATCATATTCGGGACTAACATCCCATCCAAGCCATTCCTCACCTATGTCCTCATGACTTGCTCCTGTTCCATTATCATCATCCAAAACCGTTGGATACCTATGATTAACTCCCTTAAATGGATCTGGAGCATCTCCAAAATCAAATCCGCTTATCATGCGAAGCCTTCCATCATGATTTATTCCAGAAACAACGGTATTTTGTAAGCTTGCTCTTGGGTCAACTTTTTTCAAAATCCATTCTTTAACCTGCAAATGATTTAAATTTGGAAATTGACACCAGAAACGAGCTACCTCGCCAGTAACCATTGGAGTTGCCATGGATGTGCCAGACTTGTAACAATAAATGGTGTGCTTCTCATCACTATTAAATCCCTGTAATTGCAAACCTACATCGGGGTCCCAAATTCTAACAACACTCCCTGCTCTATACAGTATACCCCCTGCTCTGAAGGAGGTTAATCGAATATCTCCAACATCTACTCGATTATTTGCCGGATTTACAATGTCTTTATATATAATCTCGCCCGGATCATACTGACCATTATCAGGTTCTAGCACAGTGTGTTTTTCATCAGGATTAAAAAGTATTAATGGCAAACCAACATCAGCATCATTTGCTCCAACAGGTCCAGTACCATATGTTGGCAATGAGCTCAATCTAATATCATCCGCTGAAACTATTCCAATATTATTTATATCTCTATAAATACCTTCTGGCTGATTATATCTTTGACTCAATCCCAAGCTAAATATATGTTGCCCCGGAGCAACTATATCAACAGATGTTGTTCCCCAGTTTGATCCCCATCCCCAATTTGCACGAGTTACAAGCTTATCTTGATTATCAGATGCTGCAACAGCAATAATGTTTGGATTAGTACATTCTGCAGGATAAAAATCCCATGGATTTGCAGGGTCATCTAAATCTCTACCATCATTTCCAGCCGCACATACAAACAAAATTTTTTTCTTATGCAGTTTGTTTATTGCATTTTGTTTTAGTATAGCATTACCTGACCCACCTCCGCTATAACTAACCACTTTTACATTTATGCTGTGATTTTTAGCCCATATAACGTAATCAATGCATTTTTCAAAGGAAGAAAATGAACCTCTTCCGCTGGCGTCAAAAGTTCTAAGCACCATCAATTGTGCTCTCCAACACACCCCAGTTACTCCTATTCCATTGTTTCCATGAGCACATATTATGCCAGCACAATGAGTTCCGTGTCCATTCTCATCATCTGGAGAACCGTCCATATCAACAAAATCTGCGCCATGAATATCATCTACTACGCCGTTTTCATCATCATCATTATGAAACTGATAATTTGCCCTGATAAAAGCAAGATAATTGTTATCATTATAATCTGCTTTTCCGTCTCCATCATCATCCACTCCTTTAACTCCTGGGAATCCATCTCCATTTGCATCTCCTGGAGGATCCTCATCTTTTCGCCCGTCTCCATCATCATCTATGCCATTTACTGGATCCTCATTTACTATTCCATCTTCGTCATCATCCTCATCAATATTTGTTTCTCTTGCCAATATACGATGATAGTCATCAAAATCGGTTAAACCGTCTCCATCATCATCCACTCCCCCTACTCCTGGGAATCCATCTCCATTTGCATCCCCTATCTGCTCATTCGGATTTGTCCATAGATTTGCTACAATATCTGGATGATTTAAATCAACACCACTATCTATTATTGCAATCACAAAATCATTTCCATTCCAATCTTTTCTGCAATCTGTTAAATGTTCCCATGCTTGCGGAGCATCTATATCAGCATCTATTAAACCAGTTGGCACACCAGGATTTATTCCATAGTTGTTAAGATGCCATTGTTTTGGATAACATGGGTCATTTGGGGTTGTTAAATGCTCGGGCTTCGCCGCCAAATATTCATATAAATCTAAACAAGCCCATAAAACATTTGTATCATTGTTAAACATGTAATAGGTATCAAACTCTGATTGATTATCTGCTGTTATGTTCAAAAGATAAACATTAACATATCTAAGGTATTCTATTATTTCTGTTCCATAATTTGCTATAGTTGCATTTATTGTCGAATTTGAAACATTTTGCTTAAATTCAACTAATATTATATTTGGAACGAATAATGGCTTCATCCATCCATCTTTTATGGTGTGCGGCCATCTATCTTTATTGCTTCCTCCAGAAATGTTGTATGGATAGTCAACAAGCAAATCAAATCCACTCAAATTTTGATAATATCCGTGCTTGTTATCAGGTGAGGTAAAATTACTCCAGTAATTTCCTCCCATTGGATAGCCATTATCCCAAGTATTGTTTCCATTGTCATATGCTTGGACAGTATTATTTATGAAATTGTTATGGAATATTTTGTTATTATAACTAAATACAGCATAAATGCCATAGCTATTATTAGAAATTGTATTCCAATAGATAATATTTCCTTCAGAATATCCATTCCATATTCCAGTTCCATTATTTGAATGAATATAAGATTGGAAAATGGTGGTATTGTCAGAATATCCATTCCATATTCCAGTTCCATTATTTGAATGAATATAAGATTGGAAAATGGTGGTATTGTCAGAATATCCATTCCATATTCCAGTTCCATTATTTGAATGAATATGACAGTTGAAAATGGTATTGTAATGAGAATTTGTGATATCAATACCAATGCCGTTTAAATGTAATTGGCAATAGGAAATATTATTATAATCGCTAAAGTACACAAGTTCGATACCAATGTTGTTTAAGTAAATGTTACAACTTGAAATTGTATTATTGCTTGAATAAGAGAAATGTGTGTAGATGCCATCATAGCAGTCTAAAATATTACATCCAGAAATATGATTGAATGAAGATCTTATTTTTATTCCCGAATCGCGCCAATTATTTCCACTATTCCTTATTGTAAAATTCCTTATACTTACATTATTCGCAGTAACATATACAACATCTCCCGTATTATTTCCGTCTATTATTGTTGTATTTTTATTTTCTCCAATTAAATTTATGCTTTTATTTATCACCACATTTTCATAATATATTCCACTGTAAACAAAGATAGTGTCTCCATTGCTTGCATTATCTATTGCATCCTGTATTTTGCTATAGTTTCCTGCTCCTGTACCTCCAACATATAGAGTTGAGGAGAAAGTTCCATATTTTTCATTTGCCTGTATCGCATCATTTGCCATAAAAAGACAAATTCCAATACAGATTATCCCAAATATTATAAAATATTTGCCTCTCCTACCCCCCAATTTTTCACCTCCTCTAATTTAAAAATTAAATATTAACGGATTTATATAATTTGCTATGCTAAAACACCCCAAGCATACAAATTTTTAAATCTTAATTCATAATAAGCAGTAATGCTGAAAGTTTACAACACTCTAACCAGAAAAAAAGAACCATTCATTTCAATTGAAGAAGGAAAAGTTAAAATGTATGTTTGTGGAATGACTACTTACAGCGATGCCCATATAGGACATGCCCGCACTTACGTTGCGTTTGATATCATAAGGAGATATTTAGAATATAAAGGGTATGAAGTTTTTTATGTTCAGAATATAACAGATATAGATGACAAAATAATAAAATCTGCAAATGAAGCTGGAAAAGATGCTCTTGAATATTCCTCTTACTATGCAAAAAGATGTTTGGAAGATATGAAAAACTTGGGTATAAATCCAGCAAATCTCTATCCAAAAGCAACTGAACATATAGAAGATATGATTGAGTTGGTAAAAGAACTTGTAGAGAAGGAATATGCATATACCGCTAATGGAGATGTTTATTTCAGTGTCGAAAAGTTTGACGAATATGGAAAACTCTCCAGACAAAATATAAAACAAATAAAAGCTGGAGCAAGAGTTGAAGTTGGAGAAAAAAAGAGAAGGGCAGAAGATTTTGCACTCTGGAAATCAGCAAAGCCGGGTGAGCCATTTTGGGAAAGTCCATGGGGAAATGGAAGGCCAGGATGGCACATTGAATGTTCTGTAATGAGTTCAAAATATCTTGGTATTCCTTTTGATATTCATGGGGGAGGGCAGGATTTGATATTTCCCCATCATGAAAATGAAATTGCTCAGGCAGAATCAGCTTATGGAAAAAGATTTGTTAATTATTGGCTCCATTCAGGAATGTTGAAGGTTAGGGGAGAAAAAATGAGCAAGTCGCTTGGCAATATAATAAATATTAGAGATGCCATAAAAAAATGGGATGCAGAAGCAATAAGATTTTTCTTTGCCTCTTACCATTATAGAAGTCCAGCAGATTTTAATGAAAATGCCATAAAAAATTCTGAGAATGCTTTGAAAAGAATTTACATAACAAAAGAAAAACTGGAAGAATATGCAGGAGATGATGAAAGAGTGTCAATCGAAGAATTAAATGGAAAAGAGAAGGAATATCTAAATGAAATAGAAAATTTCCGTATAAAATTTGAAGATGCAATGGATGATGATTTTAATACTCCGAAGGCAATAGAAACTTTATTTGATTTTATAAAAAAGACAAATAAATTTTTGATGGAAGAAGAAAAGCCAAACGAAAAATTGTGCAAATATGCATTAAATGAATTTTTAAGGATATCAAATGTTCTCACACTTTTGCAGGAAAAAGAAAAAAAGATGGATATTGAAGCAATAAATAAACTTGCAGGAAAATATGGAATGAAAAAGGAAAAGGCAGAAAAAATTATAGAAAAAATTTTAGAAATGAGGAGGAAAGCAAGAAAAGAGAAAAACTATGAATTGGCGGATGAAATAAGAGAGGATTTAAGAAAAGCTGGAATAGAAATAGAAGATGCTGGCGACGAAACCAAATGGAGAATTAAATAATTTCTTTTAACCATTTTGCAGTCATTCTTATAGCTTCATTGCTGTTATATTTTGGCTTCCAGCCAAGTGATTTCAATTTTGATATATCTAAGCGCATTATTTTTACATCTCCCTTCCACCCTCTTCCGTCAATGCCTCCAGTGAATTTGTATGTTGGATGAAGTTTCATTTCCTCACTCACTATGTTTGCTATTTCAGTTACTTCAGTCCAGTCTTCTGAACCAATATTGTATATCTCTGTTTTTTGTTCAGCATGCTCTATTCCAAAAAACATGGCATTTATGCAATCACCTATATAAAGATATGATTTTTTCTGCTTCCCATCCCCCAGAATTTCAAGTTCTTCTGGGTTCCTCCTCAATTTCTTTATGAAATCATATATTACACCGTGCGTGCTTCTTGGACCAACAACATTTGCAAATCTGTAGATTATGGCTTCAATATCAAATGTGTGAGAATATGAACATATCAAAGCTTCTGCTGAAAGTTTTGACGCTCCATATAACGAAATTGGTATTAATGGACCATAATTTTCAGGTGTCGGAATTATTTTCGCATCTCCATATACAGTTGAGGAAGAGGTGAATGCAATTTTTTTAATCCCTTCCTTTCTCATCTCCTCAAGAAGATTGTAAGTTGCAACAATATTATTATCAAAATGGATTTTTGTGTCTACAGCCCCAAGCCTGACATCTGGGTTTGCTGCCAGATGAAAAACAATTTCGCATCCTTTTATAGCTTTTTTAATATCATTGCGGTTGAGCAAATCCCCTTCTATGAGTTCAATTTCATTTATATTCTTCTCGATAAATTCTCTTTTACCTGAAGAAAAGTTATCAATGCATTTAACCTCATAACCTCTTGCCAGCAGTTCATCTATTAAATGACTCCCAATAAAACCTGCTCCCCCTGTTACAAGTGCTTTCATGATGGAAAATGAGGGGGTAATATAAAACTTTTTCAGATTAAAAAATTTAGAAAGCCAAGCCACCAGAGAATCCATATGGTTGTTGTTATTACTGAACCAGTCAGCACAATAGTAACAGTTTTTTTTGCTTTTATTCCAAGCAATCTCGCCACAATAGTAGTACTTATTCCTCCTGTTCCCTGAAATGGTATAATCATGAATAAGAGGAGACTTACGGTTAGAAGTTTCTTCTTTTTGTATTTTTCTGCCCTTCTTTGCAACCAGTTATAACCTTTATCAAGATATGGAACATGGAATATAATCAGTTCGGCAAACCACCAGTTATATGCAAGAATTGCAGAACTTATTGCATCCATAATGATAATTGTGCTTCCTGCTACCCATGCTGGGAAAGGAGGACCAATGCTATTTTCAGTGAGCATTAATGGGATGATGGATTCCTTTCCTGCTGGGGGAATGAAGTATGCGATTGCTAAAGCTCCATATTTTCCTCTTGCATCTGGAGGAAGATAATCTATAACAAAGGCAAAGTAAAATGCAACTGTAAGAAAAGGTGTTATAAAAATTAAAAATTTGTACATATGGCCAAGATTGCTGTGTATCCGATGAAGTTGTTCATATGCCTCATTTATCAGTTTTTGAATTTTCATTTTCTCCCTGTTTTACTTCTTCATATGCCTTATCAATTATATTTTTTATCGTCTGATATACCTCTTCCAAACTAACTTCCTTCCCCGTAACTCTTTCAAGTAAGCCAGCAAGGCGTTTGCCTGTTCTTGCAAAAATTAGCCAGAGCGAAAAAAGCATTCCATATGCAAATGCAACCATAGCAGTTAGAATTAATAATAGATAGTTCATTCTATCCCGATAAGAACATTGCATAAATAAATATTTCCTAATTGTTAAATTTTTTTATTAATTCTCCTATCCCTCTCCATGCCATATTGATTGCTCTGTTACAGCTACCAAAAAGCCGTCCCCTCTTGCTACAACGAAATCATTTGGCACTCCTGGAGCATATAATTCAAAATCACCAGCACTTGCGTTCCATCTCAATACAATATTGCATCCCTGAATTGAATTTAATAATGAAGATGCATTCGTGGGCGTTGATTTAAACCATCCAAGCATATTCCATCCAATGTACAAAGGAACAGAAACTGTTTCTATGGGAACCCCAGTAATATTGAAGATAGTATCATTATTTACAGCAACTAAGTATCCATGTCCATCTTCAATGGCGAAATCATTTGGCACTCCTGGAGCATATAATTCAAAATCACCAGCACTTGCGTTCCATCCCAAAATAATGCTACATCCTTCTATATCATTAAGCAATGATGATGCATTGTAGTCATTTTCAACTGGTAATGTTATTAAATTCCATCCCTGGTAAAGCATCAAAGATACAGTTATCTGACTTGTTATCTCAACAATAATTGGGGAAGACCATTCACTCTGAGCATTCCAAGTATCTTTTGCCTTGACTCTCACATTATAAATTCCTTCATTATTCCATGAATGTGTGGCATTGCAAACAGTTCCAGATGTAAATGGGCCGAGCCATCCAGTTGCATTTCCATCTCCCCAATCAACATAATAGTAAACATTATCTCCATCTGGATCTGTTGTAACAACGGTGTACTCATATTCCTCTCCAACAATGCCAGTTGTTGAACCATTTATAGATGGTATTCCTGGTGGATTATTTGCAGAGGCATTTAAACCACCCGAAAAGCATGTTAACTTTCCATATCTTCCGCCAGCCACCATCTCCATTGAGCCGTCTCCTGCAACATCTGGAATTGAATATATGGCATCAACTGGTTCATAATAATTAACTACAGCAAGCTCTGAGCCATCTGTTCCGTCAAGGAAGTAGCAGTAATTGTTGCTGTAAAGTGTTCCAACCAAAACATCATCTATTCCATCTCCACTTATATCTTCAATTCCTGCAACATTCCATGGTTGGTCTGCAACTGAATGAGTCCATATATAATTCCCTGTATAGCTGTCCATAGCCATTGTAATGTGAGAGGTGCTATGTGCTGGAATTATTTCAGGATGACCATTGCCATTAACATCATCTATTTTTGCAAATCTGGTTATAATCCCAGAAAGAGAGTTTGAATATACCTGAACGCCATTAGTTGCATCAAGCCCATATATGTTTCCATAAAAATCACCTACAACAACATCCTTTATACCATCACCTGTTATATCCTCAATCTGTGCCAGAGCCCAAACAGATGAACCACCAACAGGAAAAGCCCATATTATATATCCGGTAGCACCATTAATCCCATATACAAACCCATCAGTTTCGATCTCATTTGATGCCCCAGCAAGAACATCTGGATGACCATCACCTGTAAAATCCTCTATTCCAATTACAGAGAAACCTGGTCCTCCTAAATAACATTCCCATATTGAATTGCCTGTTAAAGCATCTAAGCAGTAAACTCTTTTTGGTCCAGTATCTGTTGAGTCATCACCTGTTGATGCAAGAACATCTCTTATTCCATCGCCATTGTAGTCATAACTGCAATCAACCTGATATACCCATCCTCCACTTCCATATTCATGAGTATCATGAATCCATAGAATATTTCCATTCTGGCCAGAAAGCATTATTATTGATCTGCCACCCCAGGGAGTTCCAATTGCAATATCCTCATATCCATCTCCATCAACATCATCTGTTATTACCAATTCATTCTGATAACTGAGTTTGTGAGGATATATATATGATTCCCATATAATACTCCCTGTCCCATTTGCATATCCACTGAAACATCTTATATAATACTCTTCGGAGCAAACTATAACGTCATCAATTCCATCGCCATCAATATCCTGTATTGGAGAAATTGCTTTCACACTGTTATCTGAACCTCCAGTTATTGTATATTCCCATATCACTGAACCAATTGGATAATCTCTTCCATTTTTTTGAATTACTGTATCTTTATCTAAATTAGATATATCCGAAGAAATAGCACGTTCATATAAATATGCTGATAAATCTGGAAAAATATTATCTGAAGAGGCTTCTCTCGCAGAGTTCCCATCAATTATCAACATACTACTAATCAAAATTCCTGCTATTGCCAATATTAATATTCTATTCATGTTTTACCTCCAAATATTAAAACAAATGTAGTTTAAAAAATTTTTTGAGAGTTGTGAAATTACAAAAATAAAAATGGAAACCCCTTACAGCAATATTTCAGTAGTTATCTGATTACAATATTTGTAGAATTAAAGATTACAATATTTTAGAACTAAAGATAACAAAAAAATAATTATATGGATGTTTATTTTCCTTCATGGAAAAACTTTCCCGTGACATTTTCTTGCTCGGAATCATAAGTTTCTTTGCAGATGCGAGCAGTGAAATGATATTTCCTGTTTTGCCTTTTTTTGTTGCGGTTTTGGGAGGAGGAGGATTAGCTCTTGGTATAATCGCTGGTTTAGGAGACGGAATAGCAAGCATTTCCAAAATTTTTTCAGGGCATCTCTCAGATAAAGTTGGTAAAAGAAAAATATTCATTGCATCTGGATATAGTTTATCTGCTGTTTCTAAACTATTCTTTCCTTTATCTTTTCAATGGTGGCACCTTGTTTTTTTAAGGGGCATAGAAAGAATTGGTAAAGGTATAAGAGGTTCTCCTAGGGATGCTCTAATTGGAGATTTGTATAAAGAAAGGAGAGGAGAAGCATATGGAATACATCGTGCATTAGATACTGCAGGTGCAATTGCTGGAAGTTTGATGGCATTCATATTTTTCTGGGTATTTAACCTTGAAATAAAAATAATATTGATTATAGCAGGAATAATTGCATTCTTTTCCATACCACCAATATTTTTTGTTAAAGAAAAATTTTTTAAAAAAGAGGAAAAGAAAGAAAAGATGTGTCCAGAACTAAAAAAATTTGTTGCTGTAGTAACTTTATTTTCCTTAGGAAATTTCAGTAGTATGTTTTTTTTGTGGAGATTGGCGGGAGAGGAAATTACATATGAAAGCATTTCATATGTACTTCTTATATACACATTTTTTAATATTTTTTACGCGGTTTTCTCTCCATATTTTGGAAGGTTATCTGATAAACTTGGAAGAAAAATAGTTATTTTCTTTGGGTACATCACATTTACCTTCGTATGCATTGGATTTATTTTTCTTCCAAATTTTTCATCCTATCTCTTTTTTATCATCTCTGCTCTTCTTTTTATGGCATATGGACTAACATTTGCCCTTCTTGAAGGAACTCAGAGAGCACTTGTATCAGATTTAAGCACTCATAAAGGCACTGCACAGGGAATATTCCAAGCATCTGTTGGTCTTGCAACAATACCTGCAAATCTTATAGCAGGCATGTTATGGGATTTACTTCCAATATTACCTTTCATTTATGGGGCAATAGTTTCTCTTTTATCTGCTCTCCTCATATCCTCCATTGAAATAGAAAAAAGTTAAAAAGCCAAGAAGATTTTAC
>DRIF01000049.1 GCA_011052825.1 Thermoplasmatales archaeon | reverse complement strand
TTTTGATAGTGATAAGCCTTCTGCATATAAATGAAGGGTTTTAAGGATAATTTCTTTTGGATAGCTCATATGTTCAAAACCATCTCTTTCGACAAACCTTCTCCTACAAGAATTACATCTGTATAACTGTTTTTCTACATATTTATTGTATCTTTTTCCAGCCTTTACTATATCTTCTCCACCACAATATGGGCATTTCATTCCCATCCCAAAAAGAAAATGAAAAGGGGTTTAAAAATATCACGAAATGTTAGGAATATCCTCCGAAAGTTGAAGGAATGGAATGCAGTTCTAAGGTTCAATAATAACCTTGATTGAATTCTCTGCCTTTGCAACAATTTGAAAACCGAGTTGAGCTTTTTCTATTGGAAGACGATGAGTTATCATATCATCCACCCTTATTTTTCTGGATTTTAGTATTTCAATTGCCTCTTTTATATCCTTGGGACTTCCTGCATATGTTGATGTAACTGTAACTCCTTTATTCCACAATTCAAATATATGAATAGGAATTTTTATTCCAGGTTGTGTAGGAGCGAATAGCAAAATCATACCTCCCTTTTCTACTGCATCCACCGCCTGCAAAACTGCAGATGGAGAACCAGTGCATGTTACCACCATATCAGCCAAATATCCATTATTTTCGTCTCTTATTTTTTTAATTATATCATCCTCTGCATGCATTACTAAATCTGCTCCAAATTCTCTCGCCTTTTTCATACGATATTCATTTATATCAACTGCAAAAATTCTTTTTGCTTTCATTGCCTTCAAAAGTTTTATATGCAAAAGCCCCGTTATTCCACTTCCAATTATAAGAACACTTTTTTTCCTCTCAAAACCAGCTATTCTCAGGCCCCTCACAACGCATGCTAAAGGCTCAATAAAAACACCTTCTTCATACGAAATTTCATTTGGAAGCAAAAAAGTGCCTTTCTCAACATTTATTTTTGGGACTCTAATATATTCTGAAAAACCTCCTGGATAAAAATTAGTTGAGCGAAGTGTGTTGCAGAGAGTGTGTTGATCATTTAAGCAAAATTTGCATTCATCACATGGAACATGATGGGAGACAAAAACTCTATCTCCTTCAACAAAATCTTTTACTTTATTTCCAATCTTAACTATTTCTCCTGTAATTTCATGTCCAAGAACGAGAGGAGCTTTCTTTATGCGATACCATTCCATAACATCGCTTCCACAGATTCCACTCGCTTTAACTTTTACAAGAATTTCTTCCTCCCCAATATCTGGAACTGGCATTTCTTCTATCCTCACATCATTATTGTTGTAATACATTGCAACTTTCATTGAAAGAATATGCAAAAAACTTTTAAAAGTTATTTACATCGCAACCATTAAATTTTATTTTATATTTATTCTCATGATTCAGGAAATAGAAATAGAAAAACCCCCAGAAATAAATTTTATTCTTGGGCAATCTCATTTCATAAAAACTGTTGAGGATTTATATGAAGTGATGGCTAACGCGCCAAATGCAAAATTTGGCATAGCTTTTTGCGAAGCATCCGCCAAGCGCCTTATAAGATATGATGGAAACGATGAGGAAATGATTCAGCTCGCTTTAAAAAATGCAGAGAAAATTTCGGTGGGGCATTCCTTTATAATTTTCATGAAGGAGTGTTATCCAATAAATGTCCTGAATGCAGTGAAAAGTGTTCCAGAAGTCTGCAGTATATACTGTGCAACTGCAAATCCAACAAAAGTTCTGATTTATGAAACAAAAGTTGGTGATGAAACTGGAAGGGCAATAGTAGGTGTTGTGGACGGATATAAAAGTAAAGGCATAGAAAATGAGGAAAATAAGAAAGAAAGGAAAGATTTCCTCAGAAAAATAGGTTATAAGAGATGAGGATATGAAAAGAAAATCATTTAAAAATTTCTTTTCCCTAATTTTCGTTGCATTCATTTTATCTTTCAGTTTTTATGGCTCCACAGAAAAAATGGTTAATGAAGATAGTCCTCCTCTCTTAACATTAATCTCAAAATCATCAGGACTTGAAACCCCTGAAAAGGAGGAAGGAAAAACAGAATATGAAGTGGCTGATATAAACAATGATGGAAATCTAGATATTATTTCAGTTGGAGATCATGGGAGTCCATATGTGAATAGTGGGGAACATGGAATAATGGTATGGCTTGGAGATGGGAAAGGAAACTGGACTGTCTATCAGAATGGAGATTTTGGATATGGTGGATGCCAGATTGGAGATTTAAATAATGATGGCTACATGGATGTTGTATGGGGAGTTCATCACAACTGGACAGGTGATGAATTTGGAGATACTATTATAGATGCTGCTTTAGGTGATGGAAGTGCTTATAACTGGACTCCGTGGGGGGAGGAACTTGCAACAAATGGGGAGACATGGGGAATGTTTGCCACTGATTTGGCAGATTTTGATAGCGATGGAAAACTTGATATTATTTCTCAATCATTTGGATGCTGTAACGGAATACGCGTTTACAAAAATCTTGGAAATGGAAACTGGACGCAGAAATGGGCTTTAACAGGAGATAATTCTGCCTACACAATTGAAACAGGAGACATAAATGGAGATGGATATATGGACTTTGTTTCTACACACTGGATATCTGGACAGGGTTCAGATATTGCTTTTCTGGGAGATGGAACATTCAATTTTTCAATTCATGACAATGGTCTTCCTACATATGTAGATGCTGTTGACTGTGAAGACATGAATAACGATGGAAGAGATGATTTGGCGGTTGCGACAGATTCAGGAGTTTATTGCTATGTATATGACGTTGCAAATGATATCTGGATTTCAAAATCAAATGGTTTGCCTTCTGGAAACTACTATATGGTTCAATTTGGAGATATAAATGGAGATGGATTTAAAGATATCATATGCTATTCAACCCCTAATGGGTATGTATATTTTGGAGACGGCACAGGGAATTGGAGTTATGGTGCAAGCTGGACAATGCCATCTCCTGGATATTATTCTGCACTAAGAGTTGATGGAGATGTTGACCATGATGGAAGGGAAGATATTATTGTGCAGGCTGAAAAAGGGGACTGGCCAACATATGAAAATGAGTTAAGATGTTATTCTCCATGGCAGGAACCATCTAATTTAAGTTTGAGAGTTGTAAAACCATTGGGAGGAGAGGTTTACAGAATTGGTTCAGTACGATATATAAAGTGGCTTGCTGGAATTCCTCCATCTTATGAAAATGCGACAGTTGAAGTTCAATTGTCATTGAATGGTGCAAGCGGACCTTGGACAACAATTGCTTCAAATTTGCCTAATAGTGGCATATATCAATGGACAGTTACAGGTTCAAACTCAAGCAATTGTAGAATAAAAATAATTTTAACCACAAACTCAGGTAGCATTTCTTCAGTTTCTTCAAATGATTTTTGCATTACTGGAGGAAATACATTTACAGTATCCGCAAATGGACCATATCATGCATTTGCAGGCGAGGGAATTCACTTCACCGCAACAGCTTTTGGAGGGACTCCCCCATACACATGGCAATGGAATTTTGGAGATGGAAATATAAGCAACGAACAAAACCCATGGTATACATATTATACTCCAGGCAACTATACAGTAACATTAAATGCAATAGATAGCCAGAATAATAGTGCAAATGATACAACTTTTGCCTTCATTATCATAAACACACCTCCATATGCAGACTTTACATATGAACCATTAAATCCAATGCCAAATCATACAGTATATTTCAACAGCACTTCATATGATTCAGATGGTTATATTGTAAATTATACATGGCAGTTTGGAGATGGAAACATTTCCTATGGCAAGAACGTTACTCATAGATACATAGATTATGGAAAATATTTGGTGAATTTGAGCATCGTAGACAATGCAAACTCATCAAGTAGCATATCAAAATATATTGTAGTGGGCAAGAAAATAACAATTCCTTTAATGGATGGATGGAATTTGATTACATTGCCTGTAGAAAATGATTACAATGCTTCATCATTGTTTAATGAAATAGAAGAATGTAGCATCATTTTATCATGGAATTCAACCATTAACGATTTTGATTTATATGTGTCAGGCAGTCCATACAATTTTGCTATAGAAGATGGACATGGTTATTTAATTGCTGTAAATGATGATACGCAATTTAACGTCACAGGAGCACCAATACAAACAGTTAACGTTACTTTATACGGTGGGTGGAATATGCTTGGATGGTTTAACTCATGGCAAACAAATGCATCTTCAGTATATAACCACATATTAGGATGCCAGATAGTTTTAACTTGGAACATAAGCGAACAAAATTTCAATCTTTATGTTCCTGGTTCTCCATATAATCCTGTCATCAAACAAGGAGACGGATTTCTTGTAGCGGTAAGCGAGCAGTCAATATGGCATGGAGAGGGATAAAATTTCTCTCAATTCTTAATTTCTATATCAATTCCAAATTTTAATTTTGATGGAGAATAACTTCCAACTATCCTCACATCTTTTATCTCTGCCTCATAATTTTCTTTTTCAGCTAAATTTTTTATATCCTTTACTCTATCATCTATTCTGTTTTTTTCCAGAATTTCATAATAATGAATTATTTTTCCTCTCCTAATTGCATATGGTAAAAAATAAAAGCTTTTGTGAGGTAGATTCATTATTATATGATTTGCGTAAGGCAGTTTTTGAATGATTTTTTCTGCATCCCCCTCTTTCACTTCAATTATATCTTCCATTTTATTAATTCTCACATTATCCCTTGCGTATTTTATGGCATATGGATTTTTATCTATTGCATATATTTTTTCTGGCTTTGCATATTTTGCTATGATTAAACCAAATGGAGCAATTCCAGCAAACATATCTATAACAATGTCTTTGTTTCCAACTTGCTTGGCTATTCTCATTCTCTCCTCCGCCAAGCGTGGAGAAAAATAAACTTTGGAGATATCCATTTTCATTTTCACTCCATATTCAGTATGAATTGTTTCTGTATTTTCCTCCCCTGCAACTATTTTTATATCTCTGATGCGATAGTCATCTTTAACTCCTCTGTCAATGCAAACTGTTTTTATGTGCCTGTTTGCCTCCATTATTGCATGAGCAACATCTTCAACATTTTCACAATCCTTTAGCTTTATAATTGCTATCTCTCCTATAAAATCAATTGATATTGAATCAATTTTTATTCCCTTCTCTCTCAAAATATCATTATAGCTCTTTACCTCAAATTTTTTAAATTCTTCCTCACCTGTCTCACAACCTTTAATTTTTATTTTTTCTTTTATAGGAAAATAAACATAATTTTCGTCTCTTTTAATCCTGATATTTTTCAACAGCAATTTTTTTTCCATAAGCAGTTTTCTTATCTCTTCCGCTCTATCTTTTGGAGAAATTAAGCATGGATATTTCACATCATATAAAAATGATAGCGTATATACTATTTATGCTATCCTTCATTGGACTAGGTTTGTGGGATGAAAAAGATATAACTCTAAAAGGACTTGAAGAAGCAAGGAAATGTGATAAGATATACGCAGAATTTTATACAAGCAGAATGGGAGTTGACATAGAAAGGATAGAAAAACTAATTGGTAATAAAATAGAGGTGTTGAGCAGAGAGGAGGTGGAGAATGGCGAGAAAATATTGAGAGACGCGAAATCAAAAAATGTTTGTTTTCTTACATGTGGAGATACAATGTCTGCCACAACTCATGTAGAATTGAGACTGAGGGCAATTGATATGGGAATAAAAATAAAAGTAATTCATGGTGTTAGCATTGTTTCTGCTTGTGCAAGTTTGCTTGGATTGCAAATATATAAGTTTGGCAGGGTGGTTAGCATTGCAAAACCGTATAAAAATTACTTTCCTTTGTCTCCATACGATGCAATAAAGGAGAATATGTCAATGGGTCTGCATTCTCTTTTACTTCTTGATACAACAGATGGCTTAATGACTGCAAATGAAGCGATGCATATATTGCTTGAAATGGAGAAAAGAAAAAAAGAGAATATCATAACTCCAGATACTTTAATTGCAGTTGTTGCGAGGGTTTCTTCCCTCTCTGCCTTTTCAATTGCAGATTATATTAAAAATTTGATTGATGGGGATTTTGGAGAAACTCCTCATTCAATTGTAATTCCAGGAAAACTCCATTTTGTCGAAGCAGAAGCACTTGTAAAAATATCAAATGCTCCAGAAGAAATAATAGAAAAGAGGGGTTAGAGGGTTGAGTCAATTGGTGTTGGCTCTATCCAGTGCGCCGGGCTGTATATTATGAGCATTGGATCTCCATATATGCATTGGTCACTGTCTATAATGAGAGAGAATGTTCCATATATGCTTGTTGGATCCATTGTTGTATAATCTCTTTCAAATCTCCATACAGTATCGCTGTATGCAACGCCAACTGGTTCTCCTTCATAGAGAGCTTTACCAAAGAAGTACATATCATGTATTTCCCAGTGTGGAGATAATCCAGTATTTGCATTTCCCCACGCCAGAACAGAGCCATGTTCCAGATATATTTCTGGACCAAAGTGTGCAAATGTTGTACAGCTCATCCATGCAACAAAAGTGCTGTGGAAATTCTCCCACAACTGGTCACACCATTTGAAATGAACAATGTCATACTGATTTGGAGGTTCTACATCATACCATACAAACCCTCCACTCCTTGGGGTTTTTCCTTTCCAGTAGGCGTATGCACGCCATCCATCCATTCTTATTCCTGCCCATGAAGGAGTTTCGCTTACTCCGCTTCCTCCTGTTCCATGTCCACTATAATAATATAGAGATGTTCCTCTGTTTTGTTCTACAAGTAAATTCTCCCATCTGCAATGCCCTCTATAATCTCTTCCAAATGAGTTAAAGTATTTTGCAACGTCACTGCTTGTGAATGCTTCATACTTATTTCCATCATTTCCTGTAATCTGCTGACTTCCATCTCTGTAATTTATTAATGAAGATGTTGTGTAATTTCTGTATGGGTTTGCAAATATAATTGCTGGATACAGAACACTTCTGGAAATGTAGGCAGCTGATTCACCAGGAGTTTTTCCTATAAACTGTCCGGCTGTTGATTCATTTCCAATCAAAGCGTGATGAACTGTAAATCTTATATCTGTCTTTGGCGCGACAAATCCATATGCTTCTAAGCCACTTG
>DRIF01000048.1 GCA_011052825.1 Thermoplasmatales archaeon | reverse complement strand
TAAAGCATATGTTATATTTATTGATGAAGAGTTATCATCATCTGTAATGGTTAGAACAACTGTATAATTGCCCTCAGCATTATACTCATGATTTACCACCATTCCATATGCAAAGCTTCCATCTCCAAAATCCCATGTATAATTTACAATATAACCATCTGAATCATAACTCATGCTAGCATTGAATAAAATGCTTTCATTTACATAGGCATAGTATGGACCATTTGTAATTGCATGAGGAGGAACATTTGAAACATTTATTTGTTTAGTTATGCTATCTGTAGCTCCATCAACATCTCTTACAACCAAAACAACATTATAAATTCCATCATCTGAATATTGATGAGTTGCACTCTCTCCATATGCAAAGCTTCCATCTCCAAAATCCCATGTATAATTTACAATATAACCATCTGAATCATAAGAAGAACTGGTGAATTGAATTAAATCTGCAGTTGTTGGATTTAATGGAGTATAAATAAAATCTGCGAAGGGAAGAATATTTAACTGTATTGAAAAACTTTCATTCTTTATGTAGGCAAATATCTCTCCAGCAGAAAAATTGCTGATTGTTACATCTTTTATATTCAAAGAAGTTGTTCCATTTTCTATGGGCTTAAATTTTATTTTTGCAATTGTTCCGTTCCCGCTTGCATTTGTCAACGCCAGTATTTTTATTTCTTCCTCAATTTCATTGTAATATATGCTCACATTCTTTCCTTCTATGCTCCCATTCTCAATTCCAACAAATTCAATAAAATCTTTATTAAATACCAATGTCATGTTTATACTACTCAGATTTTTTATATTTGAAATATTAATAAATGCATAGAAACTTTTTTTAACTATTGAGGGAGAATTTACTTCTAAAATTGTAGAAGTTGCTTTTATCAATTTTCCTGTCCAGTTTCCTTCTATCTCACTTCCATATATATCACTTAAATTTCCATTTATGTCTATATAATCAGTTCCAGTTCCAATAACCAAAAATTTTATTTTAGCCAGATACCCAGAACCATTCACTCCTTCTATCCCTTGAACATCATTAAATAATCGGCATATTCCATCATTAATTGAGTAATTTAAATTAATTTCAGTTCCATTTATGACTCCTGCATAAATCTCTTCTATCTGAATGATGGAAGAATTATAGTATATGGTGCAATCAGCTGAATTAAAATTTGTTACATTGCATATTGTAACATTTGCAAAAAAATCTTTTCCTGCTGCAACTATTGGAGGGGAAGAAATATAAACAGAAGTTGCTGAAACTCCTCCAACCAAGGCAAATGCAGACAGAGCCAGAATTATTAATAAAATTCTCCTCATGTTTTTCCCAGAATTTTATTAATAACAGCATTTAGGTCATCATTATTAACTATTCCATCATTATTTACATCTGCTGGAGGTGTTTCATTTTCATCGGGAAGGAGAACTATTCTCTTTATCTTTGTTACATCCAAAGCGTTTATTTTTCCATCCATATTTGCATCTCCTCTTTTCCATACACTCACTCCTTTTGAAATGGAAAAATTATTTCCATATGCATCTGTTACAGTTAAAGTAACATTATAAATTCCATCTTTACTGTAAATGTGGCTTGTGTTTCTTTCATAACTCAAATTTCCATCTCCAAAATTCCATATCCACGCTATTATATCTCCAGTTGAATTGTCATAAAACTCTGCAGATTCATTTTCAAATATAAAATCATGATTAAAGTCAACATATATTTGATTTATTGTAGAAAAATAAACTATTTGTGATTCACTCTCATTCCTCCCATCATCTGCAACAACATACCATCCATAATTTTTTCCATAATCTAAATTTACTGCAATACTGGCAATACCATTCTTTATATCAACAGATTTTATTTTTGTATTGTTATCCCAATAAAATGTAACATTAACTGTATCATTATCAGCGTCATAAATATTTACCTGCATGGATATATTTATCCCAGTTACAGAACCATTCTCAGGATATAAAATTGTTATGTTTGGATTATGATTTTCCATTGCAATTGTTGTAAAATTCCTCACTTCTCCATACGAAATTCTCCCATTTGAGCCGACCGCCACTGCCCTATAGAAATATTTTTTTCCATCTTCAATTTTCTTCAGTTCTACATGAAATGTTCCTGTGGCGTTTGTAATATTAACAGAGGTGGCATATTTTGTTTTATTCCAATATTCGAACCAGACATAGCAAAATATACTGTCCCCCATATCAGTAAGATTGGCATATAAAGTTGCGTTAGTTGAGCCAGCTGACGCATTGAGAGTATCAATTTCTGGAGCATCCGGCAGGGAGTACATTTTAAATGAAAGATTCACTCCATATGAAATTCCTTTGCTATTCTCCACTATAGCCCTATAGTAGTAAGTTGAATTTTCGTTCAATCCCGTAATTGTTTCGGTAAATAACCCTGTTTTACTGACCGTTTGCTTTGGAGTTGATATATGTGTTCCATTTTCTTCCCAGTATTCAAACCATACCTGACAGCTTGCATCTCCTCCCAAATTCGTCAGATTTCCTTTTAACACTATTGCATAGTCAACGGAATTTGTCTCAACAGATGCTTTGATAGCGAGTGTGGAAAAAGTTTTATCTGTTCCATATGAAACTCCCTTGCTATTTTTTGCAACTGCTCTGAAATGATATGTTTTTCCAGGATTTAGATTTGCAACAGAAATAGAAAATTCTCCAGTTGTGTTTATTGATATTATGTTTGTGCTTAAACCATATGAACTTGTTTCTCCATATTCAAACCATACCTGACAACTCTCGCTTCCTCCTAAATCAGTTAGTTCTCCTTTTAAAATCGCAGTATAGCTCGTTATATTGTATGCATTTAAAGTTGAAATTCCTGGAAGAAGTATTTGGGTGGTAAATGTTTTGTCATCTCCAGATACATTTCCAGCTGGATTTGATGCAACAGCTCTGAAATGATATGTAATATTTAAAGAAAGCCCAGTTATGGTATGAGAAAAAGAGGAGGTAGTTGTTTTTTGAAAGTGAGGAGTTTCATATGCATATTCCCACCAGTTGGTGTGATAGGCAGTGTCATAAACAAACCATACTTCACAGCTACTTGCTCCAACTTTATTTAAATAACCATTTAATTTTGCTGAATCATAGCCAACATTTGTTGCTGAATATGTTGTTACCTGTGGCGTTGCAGGCGGAGTCGTGAAACTTAAGTCAATTCCATAAACTGTCCCCTTGCTATTTTTTGCAACTGCTCTGAAATGATATGTTTTATCTGGTTTTAAATTTGATATGCTTTTAGTAAAGACACTAGGAGAATTGAGCGTTGTTTTTGTTGTAGTGAATCCATAAGAAGTAGTTGTTCCATACTGGAACCATACTTGACATGAATTATCTCCTCCTAAATCAGTTAGTTCTCCTTTTAAAATCGCAGTATAGCTTGTTATATCATATGCATCTAAAGTAGAGACAGATGGATCTCCTATCAGAGAGAAACTTATATTTTTTGATGTTTGCTGTATATTTAAAACAAATGATTTGCTATTCTCTTCATTGTTATAAAAACATGAAACTTTTATTGTATCTCCGTTCTCACAGTTTGGGAGATTAAACAAATCTGCCTGATAGTATCCATTCTGCATTGTTGTAACAGAAATCTGTGTTGATTTACTGACGTCTCTGACTATTACAGTAGCGCCTGAAACTGGATTTCCATGACTATCTTTTATATATCCATATACAGGAAATGGCTGATCCAGAGCATTTCCAATTTTAAATACACTTGCCATGCTTATCAGCACCAAAACCACAACAAACAAACTTTTTATTTCTCTCATTTTATCACCTCAATTAAAAAACTTCCACCATTTGCGACTCTCAAAACAACACAATCTCCTGGATTAATAACAAAATCATAGGAAGGAGGAGAAATCCCAACAACATAGCTGTCAAAAGTTCCAGTATTAACATTCCATTTGCTTATAACGCTACCAGTTGGCATAATATTACTCCCTATTAAATTTGCAAGAGCAGATGCTGTTGTTGAATTTAAACAACTCCATGAAATATGATTTACCACATTATTTGCATTTTTGAACACCTGAACCATCCTGTCCTGTAAAAGAATAGCAGATTCTATAAAATTACCGCTACTTGCAACTCTCAATACAATGACATCATATGGATTAATAACAAAATCATAGGAAGGAGGAGAAATCCCAACAACATAGCTGTCAAAAGTTCCAGTATTAACATTCCATTTGCTTATAACGCTACCAGTTGGCATAATATTACTCCCTATTAAATTTGCAAGAGCAGATGCTGTTGTTGAATTACTCAACCATGAAATGTAATTTACTACATTATTCGCATTTTTGAATAAATTTACTTTATTATCAACCTTAACAATTTTTGAAATACTGCTATTCAGACTACCATTGTATATAAAAAGAGTGACATTGTAATAGTTACCCAATGGATAAGTATGATATGGATTTTTCTGCAAAGCAGTTGAACCATCTCCAAAATTCCACAGCCAGCCAGAAACCCCATAAGATAAATCAATAAAATGAATTTGCTGATTTGAAATAGGATTTTGTGGAGTATAGGTGAAATTTGCTATTAAAACATTTGAAACATTTATTTGTTTAGTTATGCTATCTGTAGCCCCATCATCATCTCTTACAACCAAAACAACATTATAAATTCCATCATCTGAATATTGATGAGTTGCACTCTCTCCATATGCAAAGCTTCCATCTCCAAAATCCCATGTATAATTTACAATATAACCATCTGAATCATAACTCATGCTAGCATTGAATAAAATGCTTTCATTTACATAGGCATAGTATGGACCATTTGTAATTGCATGAGGAGGAACATTTGAAACATTTATTTGTTTAGTTATGCTATCTGTAGCCCCATCATCATCTCTTACAACCAAAACAACATTATAAATTCCATCATCTGAATATTGATGAGTTGCACTCTCTCCATATGCAAAGCTTCCATCTC
>DRIF01000047.1 GCA_011052825.1 Thermoplasmatales archaeon | reverse complement strand
CAGTTTATGTTGATAATACACCTCCAACAACAACCATTGAATTTGGAACACCAAAGTATGATGGCTATATAACTTCAGCAACAACAATAACATTAAATGCAACTGATGGAGGAGCTTGTATATCTGGCATAAATGCAACTTATTATAGAATATGGTATAATGAGACATGGACATCCTGGATGGAATATACAGAGCCATTTAATTTAACAGAAGAATGCACTCATGTAATAGAATGGTACAGCGTAGATAACTTGGGCAATGTTGAAGAAACACACAACACAACAGTTTATGTTGATAATACACCTCCAGAAACCACACTTACTTTATCTGGAACAGTTGGAAACAATGGATGGTATGTTAGCAGTATTGATGTTGATTTATATGCAACAGATTATGGATGCAACGGTGGATGTGGCATTGCCTTCATATATTATGAGATAAATGAAACAGGAGAGAATTATACTCAGGAAGGAAGCCATTTTGAATTTACAATCTATAATGATGGTGAATATACTATCTTCTACTATGCTGAAGATAATCTTGGAAACAGAGAAATTTTAAATACATCTTCATTCAAAATTGATAAAACACCTCCTTCAATTACATGCAGTCTGGCGGGAACATATGAGGATGGAAAATATACAACAGATGTAACAATAACTTTCACAGCATCTGATGCAAAATCAGGAGTTCAGTCAATAAAATATAGAATAGATGAAGGAAACTGGTTAACTGTTGATGGCTCAACAGCCCAGCATGTTGTGAGCCAGGAAGGAGACCATGTTGTGGAATATTATGCAATCGACAAAGCAGGAAATACAGGAGGTGTATCTCAAAAAACATTCAAAATATTAAAGAATAAACCTCCAACAGCAAACTTTGATTATAGTCCGCATGAACCAACTGATTTAGAAACTATACAGTTTGCAGATCAGTCAACTGATGAAGATGGAGAGATAGTTTCATGGGAATGGGACTTTGGAGATGGAAATACAAGCACCCAGCAGAATCCAAGTTATAAATATGCAGATAATGGAACATATATTGTAAAACTAACTGTAACAGATGATAAGGGGGCAAGTGCATCAAAACAAATGATTATTGAGGTGTTTAATGACCCACCAACATCAGCATTTACAACTGATCCAGAAAAGCCAAAGATAAATGAAGAGATAACATTCACTTCCTTAGCAATAGATGAAGATGGTTATATAGTCAATTACACGTGGTACTTTGGAGATGGAAATGTGAGCTATGAGCAGAATCCAAAGCATGCATATGAAAAAGAAGGAAATTATACGGTAAAATTGGTTGTAACTGATAATGACGGAGCAACAGATGAAAAAGTTGATTACATAAATGTTGTTAAGGAGGAAGTAAATACATGGCTGTACATAGGAATAATAATAATTCTGATAATAATAGCAATTGCAGTTGTGGCGGTATGGAGACAAAGAACTAAAAGCAGTTAATTTCTTCCCTCTTTTTTTATCTCTTTTTAATAACTTTTTTTTGTGAAAATTTAAATAGAGATATATATTACAGTTGTAAAGGAGGATTAAAATGAAAGAGAAGATTGGTATATGTGTGGCTATCATTTTTATATTGACAGCAGTTGGAAATGTAAGTGGAGAAGATTTAAGTGTAATAAGCATTTCTCCGCAGGAAAAAACTGTTTCAGTTGATTCAACATTTACACTCAATATAAATATCACGCCAGCAGAACCAATTTCTGCAGCTGCATGTAATGTAACCTTCAATCCAGCCATTTTGCAGGCATTAGATGTCAGCAACGGAGGAATGTTTGATGGATGGTGGGATGATGTTATTCCAGGTGGATTAATACAGATAAACAATTCTGCGGGAAAGATAAGCTATATTGCAGCAACATCCTCCTATAATGTTACTGAAGAGGGAACATTTGCAATTATCACTTTCCAGGCAATTTCAACTGGAACATCATACGTAAATATTGAAGATGCAACAATTCATGGAAAATCACCTCCAGATATAATTGTTATAAATGGAAGTGTTACAGTTATTGAAGGAGATACAACTCCTCCTGTAATAACTTTAGAAGATTATCCTCCATCTGTTATAAATTACAGAGACGTTCATTTTGAATGGAATGCAACAGATGATGCAACTGAATATCAAAACATTTTGTTTTCATATAAACTTGATGGATATGATGCAGGATGGAGTTCATGGGGATATGTAAAGCAGAAGGATTATTATAACTTAGACGCAGGAAGCTATACATTCAGAATAAGGGCAAAAGATGAAGCAGGGAATATTGGATATTTAAATTATTCATTTAATATTGTTGACAACAGCCCACCAGTAATAACAAATGTTAATGTAAATCCAGCACAGCAAATAGAAAATGGATATGTAAACATAACATGTGATATTACAGATGATTTTGGAATAAGTTTGGCAAAGGCAATAATTCTTTATCCAGATGCCAGTATTCATGAATTCAATTTGCATCACAGTTCATATTATTTAAATCAAACTTATTCAATGGTCGGAATATACTATTTCTACATATATGCAATGGATGTGAATGGAAATGATGCAAGTTCTTTAACCTATCAGTTTGAAATTTTACCAGCTGATACAACTCCTCCTGTAATAACTTTAGAAGATTATCCTCCATCTGTTATAAATTACAGAGACGTTCATTTTGAATGGAATGCAACAGATGATACAACTGAATATCAAAACATTTTGTTTTCATATAAACTTGATGGATATGATGCAGGATGGAGTTCATGGGGATATGTAAAGCAGAAGGATTATTATAACTTAGACGCAGGAAGCTATACATTCAGAATAAGGGCAAAAGATGAAGCAGGGAATATTGGATATTTAAATTATTCATTTAATATTGTT
>DRIF01000046.1 GCA_011052825.1 Thermoplasmatales archaeon | reverse complement strand
TGTTCCAATAGCGTGCAAGAAATATGGCTTAGAACATAATAACAATCCAATAGAGAGGTATAACGAGGATGTAAAGCAACGCTACAAGATAATGCGTGGCTTTAAATCATTTGAATCTGCAGATGCTTTTCTTAGCTTGAGGAGAATAATTTACAATTTTGTTAGAGGGGATGAAACGAGAGCTATGAAAGCTGACATAGCTCTGGAGCTCGGATGTAACAGGTTAGAAAGCCTAATAAAATTTTGAGGAAAAGTGTATCACCTATTTTGAGGAATATCTTTCATTCAAAAGATTTTTATTCTTTAATTGATCATTTTTATAAAAACAGCAAAATTTTCAGGAATTACATTTTTTGCTTGCAGAGATAATGAAGCTAAGTTTCTATGACCTCTATTCTGCAGGGAGTTGGAAGCTTTGCAGACGCTCTCTTCAAAGCGCTCTTTGCATTTTCAATATTTTCTGGGAATGTCCATATGGAGATGAGTTTCTGTCCTTCTCTGATGCGTGCTGCAGTGCCAACAGCTTTTCCATATGCCTTTCTCATTCCTTGAGAAACTCTGTCAGCTCCTGCTCCTGTTGCCTGCTTGTTTTCTCTCACCACGACATGGGGATATATTCTTATTTTCATGTGATAATTTGATTTTCCTGCAGTTTTCATTATGTGGCGGTTTGCAGCTATACGCGCTGCCTCTAAAGCGCGATGCAGAATATTGCATTTTTCTTTTGCTACTAGTGATATTTCAACAGGAAATTCTGCATTTAAATTTCCTAAGTCAAACTGGGTGATTCTGGGATTTGGTACTCCTCCAACATATTCCTTCCTTGTAGTAACTCTCCCTCTTATGTCGCGATACATTCTTGCTGGTTTTCGAGCCATGCAAGTAGATGAGCATTTATTATATAAAAGTAATGGAAGCTTGATAAAAATGTCTTCAAAATAGTAAAGCTTTTTCCAATTTTTATAATTTCAGCGATAAACTTATATAGTAAAATTTATTTTACTTTTGTAAAAAAAATTTGAAGTGACCACATGAAGAAAATATGGATTGTATTTGTTGCTTTGGTGATAGCAGTTTCAGCATCTTTTGGATATTATGTTATTGAAAATGAAAATGCAGAGTCAAAAAATGAAATTGTGGAAGTTAAATTAATAATTAATTTTGGAAATGGAACAAAATGGAATTATAATTTAACTTTGAATGCCAAAGATGCAACTGTTTTAAATGCATTGTATGAAGCATCAAAATTGGGAGATTTCAGCATAAAAACAACATACTGGCCAAGTTATGACAGCTATTTTGTTGATTCAATAGCAAATGCTGGAGGAAATGAAAAATACTGGATATATTATGTTAATGGAGCAATGGGAGAAGTTGGAGCAGATAAAAAAATTGTGAAGGAAGGTGATTTAATTGAATGGCGTCTGGAATAATTCAGTTAAAAATTTAAACAGCAATGATATATCAAAAACAATGAGAAAAAAAATATTGCTCTCCCTTACCATAATTTTAATTGGAATTTTGTCAAGAATATGGCTCTACAAAATTCTCCCCTCTACTCCTCACATCTACATAACTCTCGCAGGCGCCAGACAACCATTATTCATGATGGATGTGTTTTTTGTTATTGCTGGAATTTCATTGATTTCAGGAAGATATTTGGGAGACTTATTTACTTTTGTGGTACCTCTCTCCATAATGGTAATTACAGACATTTTAATTGGCAATACCATGATTTTTTTGTTCACATGGTCAGGATTTGTTTTTATGGCAATTACTGGCTATATAACTTATAAAAAAAGTATTTTTCAATTCTTTGGGTTTGGCATACTTTCTGTAATTATGTATGACCTGTGGACAAATTTTGGATGTTGGATTGGATGGTATGAACATACAATTGAAGGGCTTATATTATGCTATACAGTTGCAATACCATTTATGTTATGGCATTTAATTTCAACTGCACTTATACTGCCTCTCTTTTCCATCCCTCTAGAAAAAGTTGAATTAAGTAGGAATATGCATCTCTCCAAATATATTTCAACTTCTCCAGCAATATTTCTGATAATTGCAAGTATTTTATCAGTTATATGATTTAATTCCCATGCCATATACTTTGCTCATCAACAGCCACCAGAAAACCATCTCCTTGTTTAATAATAAAGTTATTTGGCACACCTGGAGCATATAAGTCGAAGTCTTCTTTACTATTATTCCATTTTAAAACAATGTTGCATTCTGGTATGCTGTTTAACAATGAAGATGCATTTGTTGGCGTTGAATTAAACCATCCAAGCATGTTCCATCCAATGTATAATGGAACATTAACGCTTTCTATTGGCATTCCTGTTATATTTAGAAATGTGTCATTTTCTACTCCAATTAAATATCCAGTTCCATTTTCTATGACAAAATCATTTGGTATGCCTGGAGCATATAAATCAAAATCAGCGATGCTTGCGTTCCATGACAAAATGATATTGCATCCAGGAATATCTGCATATAATGATGATGCAGTGTAGTTGTTTTCTACAGGTAGTGTAATTAAATTCCATCCTTTGAAGAGAGAAAGGTTGAATGATTTTTCAGAGGATTTTACAGTTAGAGTAACATTGAATATTCCATCTCCTCCATTTGATGTTATATGAATTTCGCATGTATGAATGCCTGCTGGCAGGTTGGTTGTGTTAACTTCCACTGTTATTTCATCAATCTCTCCTGCGGAAGTTCCATTATTTGGGGATACACTCACCCAATCACAACTTTCATTTATAAAATATTCAAGAGTATCTGTTCCTGCATTCTGGATGTAGAAGGAAGTAAAATCTGTCTCACCTTCCTCCATCAATCCAAAATCATAGGAATAAGGCAAATAATAAAGAATTGGCCCCTCTACTGTAAAATTAACGCTGAATATCCCGTTTCCTCCATTTGATGTTATGTAAACATTTCCATTATAACTACCGGGCAGAAGACCAGTTGTATTCACAAAAACATTTACTGTAGCAGGAGGTTCCATGGCGGATATGTTGCCATGAGAAGGAGAGAAGCTGAGCCAAGGAGAATCACTGCTTAAAGACCATGAAAGAGTCGAGTCGCCTGAGTTCCATATTGTAAAGTTTGTTGAATATATTTCTCCTTCACTAACCATTCCAAAGTCATGAGATGAGGGAGAGTAAGAAAGATTCGCACCACCTACAACAAAAACGTGTATTATCTCGCTATACCACCATTTATGCCCATCTATTATTTCCAGTCCATCTGTTCCATTTATCTCTTCATAATAAGATTCATTCACTCTTTCTTTTATTAAACGTAAATATGAATGATTGTATCCATATTCAGATGGAGCAAGAGTTTCATTGTATATTTGATCAACTTGAGCTTTAACAACAAAATAATAACTTCCTGGAGTATTTATTGTAATATTTTCAACATATACTGTTCCATTTTTTATTCCATCA
>DRIF01000045.1 GCA_011052825.1 Thermoplasmatales archaeon | reverse complement strand
TTATTGATGACAATACCTGGTATAAATTACTATTCGGCAATGTTTATACTGGCGGAGATTGGAGATGTAAAGAGATTTC
The DNA here is from genome assembly GCA_011052825.1 of Thermoplasmatales archaeon. GTDB lineage: Archaea > Thermoplasmatota > E2 > UBA202 > JdFR-43 > DRIF01. The sequence continues at coordinate 12,320 of DRIF01000045.1, read as the reverse complement.
CTGATTCGCACAAGCTATGTGCATATGCGGGCTTAGTTCCATCAACTTATCAATCTGGAAATAAAACATATCATGGGCATATAACAAAACAGGGCAATAAATGGCTTCGATGGATATTGATTCAATGTGTCCATATTCATATAAAATATGATACTCATTTAACGAGATTTTATAAAAGAATTGCAGCAAGAAGGGGAAAGAAAATTGCAGTTGTTGCAACAGCAAGTAAAATGCTTCGTGTAATATATCAAATGTTGATAAATAAGGAAGAATTCAAACCATTTCCAGTCAAATCTCGAAAATTTTCTGTGGGATAAACCACGACTTTTAGATTGAGAATGCTAAACGAAAGCCATAAAGAGGGGTAAACCTCGGATAGGAGAACGCAAAAAATATAAGATGATTAGCAATTAATATTGAGCGGAGGATTCACATAGGAGAAAGATTAGGAATTCATTGCTTCTTTTTCTTTTCTTCATATGAGCATACACCTTATTCTTTTCTAAATCCAAAGCCACAAAAAGATATCTAACACCTTTATCTCTATGCAGACTTTTCCAGAATTATCTGTTAAAAAGTCATAGAAATGTTTATCATATGGATTAGCATACATTTATACAAGAGATAAATCTGATAAAATGGTTGTCAAGAAAAATTTTTACTAGATTTTCCTTGGCAATTTTATTTACAAAAATCGTGCTTGTTTAAAAAATTTTTACAAAAAACTTATCTTAAAAATTCATTTTCTTTGGCAAAAAATTGGATTCGGAACTACTTCATAAATGTAAATTTTTATATATCAAAATTCTATATCCTATTGATGTTAGCTTTCTTAGCGACAACCATATTTTGCTTTGTAATCTGGCTCCTTTTGACAAATAATGGCAATATGTGGGGCATGGACGAAATATTTGCTGGCATTGTTTTTTCTGTTATTGCCGGCATTGTTTCAAGAAAAATTTTTGTAAAAGACATGAAAATGGCAAATCCTAAAAGATGGTTTATGCTTTTGGCTTATCTACCTCGTTTCTTCTATGAGATGGCAAAGGCAAATTTTGATGTTGCATATCGTGTTATAACTGGAAAAATAAAACCAGGCATAGTTAAAATTTCCCCTGGCCTGAAAAATGATTTATCTCTCACCATTCTTGCCAATTCTATAACTTTAACTCCTGGCACTTTAAGTGTTGATGTAGATGATGAAAGAAATTTGTTTGTCCACTGGATAAATGTAAAGGAGGAGGTGCTTGAAAAAATGCCCCGCGAATATAAACCAATTTGCTCAAATTTCCCAGATTGGGCAAGGAGGATAGGAGAATGAATGTATTTATGCTTACACTGGTGTTTGTGCTGATATCAATTGCAGTTGCAATGATAAGAGTTTTGCTTGGACCAACTGTTCCAGACAGGGTTGTTGGACTTGATACAATAAATACTCTTGTTATAGGAGGCATGATACTATTTGGAGTTGCCTATAAAGAAGTGATATATATTGACGTTGCCATTGTTTATGCACTCCTTTCATATGTCACAACTTTGTTTATAGCAAAATATCTGGAAGGTGGTAAGCTATGATTTGGGAAATATTGTGTATATTTTTGGGAATAGGGATAATATTCAACATACTTGCTTCAATTGGTTTACTCCGCTTTCCAGATGTTTATACAAGATTGCATGCGGGAACAAAATGTACAACATTTGGAAGCATATTCATTTGCTTCTCTGCAATTTTATATGGATTGTGGAGATGGCATGATGGAGAGAAGCAAATGCTTGCTATCTCAATTCATTCATTTCTGGCATTGATAGCCATTCTTCTAACAAATCCAACTGGAGCTCACGCGATAGCAAGAGCTGCTCACAGAAGTGGCGTTAAGCCAGTTAAAGCCATAGTGGATGATTTGGAGGAGGTGAAAAATGATTGAGATAAGTTTATTTGAAATTGCCCTGATATTGATGTCTGTTTTTATGATAGCTTCAGCAATAATAGCGGTATGGTTTAAAGATTTACTTGCAAGCGTTATAACTCTTGCAGTAATGAGCCTCATTCTCTCTCTTTACTTTTATGTATTGCAAGCGCCAGACGTTGCAATTGCTGAGGCAGGTGTAGGAGCAGCCCTCACAACCGCCATATTGATAATAACCGTTCGTGCTACTGAGAGAATGGAGGAGGATTGAAAATGAAAAAAATATTTTTTATTGCCTTCGTTGTCTTCTTCATCTTCATGTTCTATTCTGCCTATGAAATAAGAGATTTTGGCAATCCACCATCTCAAATGGATGACCGTATAATAGGAAAATATAATAGCACTACTGGAGAGTGGGAATATGGGGCGGTTAATGAAACAGGAGCCAACAATGCTGTTACAAGCGTCGTCTTTGACTACAGGGGTTATGATACATTGGGAGAGGCAACAGTTCTTTTCACTGCAATAGCAGGTGTTATGATGCTTTTCAGGAGGGTGAAAAATGAATGAGGAGAGAATGTCTGTAATTGTTCAGACAATAGCATCAATTCTATTTCCAATTATACTAATATTTTCATTCTATATAATAATGCACGGACACCTCACACCAGGAGGAGGCTTCCAGGGAGGAGCAGTTGGAGCATCAGCAGTCGCCTTACTCATTGTTGCTTTTGGAGCAAGATATGTTGAAAATAAAATGAGGGAGGAAAATCTTTCAGCTTTCGAAAGTGTTGGAGGACTTGTTTTTGTAATTGTATCCATTTTAGGTATATTTGTGGCTACAACTTTTCTAACAAATTTTCTGGTTGGAGAACCATTATTTGGAATAATACCAAAATGGGGTGTATCTCCATTAAATAGTGGAGGAGTCCTGCCTATTTTGAATATTGCAGTTGGAATGAAAGTTATAGGTGGACTTGCATCTGTTGTGCTTATGCTTGCTATTGCATCAAAGGAGGGTGAAAAATGATTTACAATTTGCCATTTATGACAGTTATTGCTCTGATTGCAATAGGAATGTATGCAATATTATTCAGAAGAAATTTAATAAAGATTGCCATAGGTATAACAATAGTTGAGAGTGGTGTGAATTTATTTTTAATCACTCTCGGCTATAGAAAGGGAGGAATAGCTCCTATTTTTACAAATTTACCCCCTGGAACTACTCCAGAAGAAATTCCAGGAAAGATGGTTCTACCGGTTCCTCAGGCACTCACTCTTACAAGCATTGTTATAGGAGTTGCAGTTCTTGCCTTAATCCTTTCACTTGCCATTCAAATATATCGCAATTATGGAACTTTAAATGCTGAAAAGGTAAGGAGGTTGAAAGAATGAATTTAATGGAGCATCTCCCAGCTCTTATAATTGCAATACCTCTTTTTGCTGCATTTTTGACACCAATTATAGATAGGTTTAGCAAGAAAGGTAGGGATGCTTTTGTATTTATTTTCATGGCATTAACACTCATTCTGGTGGTTTTACTTGCAAAAGATGTTTTTGATAGTAAGGTGCCAATAACCTATGTTATGGGTGCTTCAGACCCTCATCAAACAATTCCAACACAGTCTGCCGTTCCAATAAGAATAATTCTTGAAATAGATGCAATGAGCATTTTTATGGTTATAATAAGCATTTTAATATCTTTCATTGGATTGATTTATTCATTCTCTCATATTAAGGAGGGGGGAGGAAAATTTTACACTCTATTCCTGTTAATGCTTGTTGGAATGATAGGTATGGAATTAACTGGCGACTTATTCAACCTTTTTGTATTCCTAGAAATTTTATCAATATCTTCTGCAGCACTTATTGCATTTGAAATTAAGAGAGAAACATCTTTTGAGGCTGCAATTAAATACATTGTTATTTCATCAATTGCAGCTTTGTTTGTTTTATTTGCTGTCGGGCTATTTTATGGAGAATACAATTTGCTTAATATAGCTGCAATAGCAAATGCAATGAAATTTACAAGAATAGATAAAATAGCTTTAATTCTTTTATTTTCTGCATTTGTTATGAAAGCTGGAACAGCTCCAATGCACATGTGGCTACCAGATGCATACGGAGAAGCTCCAGGAGCGGTTTCAATGGTTCTCATTGCAACAACTCAAGCAAGTTTGTATGCATTGCTGAGAGTTTGCTTTACTTTATATAACGAATCTCTCCCAATTATAATGCCTGCAACATTGATTTTGTTGGGACTTGCATCAATTTTCATTGGAGTTACAATGGCTCTTGTTCAGAACGATATTAAAAGATTGATAGCATATGCTGCTGTTGCAGAAGTTGGATACATAGTTCTTGCAATAGGTGTTGGACTTTATGGATTTTTAAAATCAGGAGAAATTGAGGGGTATGGTATAAAAGCTTTGCAGGGAGGAATATTTCACATATTCAATGATGTTTTGGATGTTGGCTTAATGTTCTTAGTTGCGGGAGGAGTAATTTATATGACAAAGGAAAGAAATATGAACAAGCTGGGAGGACTTGCTCATTCCATGAAATATAGTTCCATATTGTTTTTAATAGGACTGGCTGCAGTTGCAGGTCTGCCTCCTCTCAATGGATTTGCATCAAAACTTATGATATACGAATCAATTTATAAGGTGAGTCCAATACTTTCAATAGTTGCAATCCTTGCAAGCATTTTGATGCTTTCCATATTTGTCAAGATATTTCAATCTATTTTTACTGGTCCAAAAGTTATAGAGGCAAATGAAGTTCCAAAATGCATGCTCGCAGGAATGATTGTTATAGCTGGATTGATTATTTTCTTTGGACTATTTCCTGAAATGATAGTGAAAAATCTGGTTGAACCAGCGGTAAATGCTCTTTTGAACTATGGAGAATATATTTCTGCTGTAACGGGGGTGTGAAAATGTTGAGAACAATAGAGGGATACTGGGATCCAATTCTTTGGATAATTGCATTTATAATTATAGCAATAATAGCTTATATAATAAGGTCTGCTGGCAGGAGGGAACATAAGAAAGGAGAGCAAGCAAAGCCATATTTTTCAGGTGTTGAAATTCCATCTGATGAAGAAATTCATGTTTCTGGAGAAAATATATACTGGGGATTTGTAGAATCTTTAAAAGGATATTATTCTATAATGAAAAAAATGCATGCCGGGAGAATAAATGATTATGTTGCATGGTTCGTTGGCATATCTGCAATATTATTTGTTGCAATATTCATAATGGAGGTGAGTTAAATTATATCAAAGGCATTTAAAAGGGCTTTATGGGTTTTTCATGTGAATAGTGGTTCATGCAATGGATGTGACATTGAAATCATAGCCGCCTTAACTCCCAGATACGACGCAGAGAGATTTGGAATAAAACTAGTCGGCTCTCCAAGGCACGCTGATGTAATAGCATTTACTGGTCCGGTAACAGATGATATGGCTGACAAGGTTAAAAGGATATATGAGCAAACACCAGACCCAAAAGTTATTCTGGTTGTTGGAGCCTGCGGAATAAGTGGAGGAGTTTTTCACGAGTCCTATCATTTATCTGGACCAATAGAAAAAATATTGCCTGAAGCAAAATGTATTTATGTTCCAGGTTGCCCCCCGCGTCCAGAGGCAATAATTTATGGAGTTGTTAAGGCATGGGAATTTCTGGAGGGGGTGGAGAAAAAATGACAGCAGAGGAAATAATGCAGAAATTTAAGGAAAAAGGTTATGAAGTATGGCTGAAGGAAAAAGAGGCAGGAGTTAAAAATAAAGTTAAGAGAAAAAGTATCTGGATTAAATTACCAAGAGATGAAATAAAAGATGCTGTAGAATATTTTGTTGAAATATCAGAAGAATATCCTCATTTCAGCATTATATCTGCAAGCGATGAAGGAGATGAAGTGGAACTAAATTATCATTTTACTTTAGGATATGGAAAATTGCTCGAAGAGTTTGCTGTAACCTTTAAAGTATTGATTCCAAAAAACGATTTGAGAATAAAGTCAATAACTTCAATTATTCCTGCAGTTATATTTTCAGAGAGGGAAATAAAGGAAATGATGGGTGTTGAAATAGAGGATTTACCAGATAAAAGACATATGTTTTTAACAAAGGATTTTCCAGAAGGCATATACCCATGGAGAAGAGACGAAACAGCTCCAAAAGATACAAATAAGCTTTATGAGGGGTGGAAAGAATGAAATACGAAATTCCAATTGGTCCTCTTCATCCTGCTCTGAAAGAACCAATAATGATAAAATGCACTATTGAAGGAGAGCGTATAGTTGATGTTGATGTAATAGCAAGTCAAAATCATAGAGGTGTTGAATGGATTGGAATGAATAGAAACAATCCCGTGCAGAGCATTTATCTTGCAGAGAGAATATGTGGGATATGCAATTTTTGTCATCCTTCATGTTTGGTTATAGCAGTTGAGGAAATTACTGGCATTGAAGTGCCGGAAAGAGCTCAATATATACGAGTTATTCAGGGAGAACTTGAGAGGATTCATAGTCATTTACTGTGGGCTGGCGTCGCTGCCCATGAACTTGGATTTGATTCTTTACTCCATTATGTATGGATGGTGAGGGAAAAGGTAATGGATATACTTGAGCTTGTAAATGGAAATAGGGTAACAAAATCAATAATTATGTATGGTGGAGTCAGGCGTGACATAAAGGATGAACATATACCAAAATTGAGAAAAATGGTTGAATATTACAGGGAAGGATTTAATAAAATTGCAAAACTTTTCTTGGAAGACAAAACAATAAAAATGAGGACGCGCAACATAGGAATATTAACAAAAGAAGATGCAATGAAACTTGCAACAGCAGGTCCAACAACAAGAGCAAGCGGAGTTAAAAAAGATGTCCGCCAAGACATGCCATATTATGCCTATCCAGATTTTGAAGTGAGGGCAGTAACACCAGATATTTTGACAGGAGAAACCGTAGGAGATACATATGACAGAATTGTTGTTAGATTGCTTGAAGTGAAGCAATCACTGGAAATAATAGAGAAAGCCCTCGATGAAATGCCATCTGGTGATATTCTATCTGAACCAAAAATAATAAAGATTATAAATCAAGTAAAGAAATCAGAGGGCGAAGCAATTGGCAGGCATGAGGCTCCGAGAGGAGAGGACATTCATTATGTTAAATTGAAGGAAGGTTTTGAATATTTGTATGCATGGAAAGTGAGAGCTCCAACTTATATAAATATCCTCTCATGGCGTCCCATGCTTTTGGATATGCAGATTGCAGATATACCAATTGTTGCAGCTTCTATAGACCCGTGCTTGTCATGTACAAATAGAGTTACAATCGTTAAAAATGGTAAGGAGAAGATTATTACAGGTGATGAATTGCACAAATTATCTATTCAAAAGACGAGGAGGTTGTTAAGATGACAGGTGAAATTTTATTAAAAACTGTTTTGGGAGGGGCGTTAATAACTCTCTTTGCAATATTTTTTGGTTTAATATTTAAAGGTATTGATAGAAAAATTGTTGCAAGAATGCAGATGAGAGTGGGTCCTCCAATAAGACAGCCATTTCTTGATGTAATAAAATTAATGAATAAGGAAACAGTTGTTCCAGAAAATGCAATTAAATGGATTTATCATGCTTCCGCCATAGTATGCCTGGCTTCATCTGCCATAATTTTGCTTTATATTCCAATTGCAGGAATTGAACCTCTTCTTCATGGACATGGAGACATAATCCTCATTATATACATTTTTATTATTTCTGCACTTGCAATGGTTGTTGGTGGATTCTCTTCTTCTTCTCCTTTTGCTACTGTTGGAGCGCAGAGAGAAATGATAACAATGGCATCATACGAATTTCCGCTTGCTGTGGTAATTATTGCAATAGCATGGAAACTTAGTGAAGAAATAGGAGGAGACGTTTTTAGTGTATATCATATAGCACAGAATCCTTTATGGAACAGTGTTGGGCTTCTTGGTTTTATAGGATTGTTGATACTTCTATTTGCGATAGTTGTAGTAACTCCAGGAGAACTTGCAAAAATACCATTTGATGTTGCAGAGGCAGAAACAGAGATTGCTCAGGGATTGTTGGTTGAATATTCAGGAAGAAACTTAGCCATGTTTTATATTGCAGATGGTGTAAGAACTTTTGCAATGGCTTCTTTAATAACAGCTTTATTTTTCCCATACAATATTTCTCCATTGCTTAAAAATTACATATCACTTGGTGATTTTGCAATTGTTACAGATTTTCTATTTTTCCTGCTGAAAGTATTTTTAATTATACTCTTTTCTGTTACTCTGGTGAGGGCTGGGATGGCAAGATTAAGAATAACTCAGGTAGTAACAACCTACTGGATTACAATAACTTTGATTGCTTTATTCGGACTGGTTCTTTTAATGTGGGATAATCAGTTGGATATACCATTACCTTGGGTGGGGTGAAAAAATGTTGCCAATGTTAAGCCAGCTGTTAAAGCAGATGATGAAAAAGCCGTTTACAAATTTGTTTCCTGCAAAATATGCACCGAAAAATGTTAGAGGCTATTTAAAAAATGTGCAGGAAGGAAAAACAAAAATTATTCCTCCAGTTGGAATACCAGATGAAGAGACATTTAGAGGAAAAATAGTTTATGATAGGGAAAAATGCATAGGATGCAAAATGTGCATAAGAGTATGTCCTGCAAAAGCAATAGAATTTAAAGAAGAGGAGAAAAAAATAAGGATATATATTGGGAGATGCATATTCTGCAGTCAGTGTAACGATGTCTGTCCCGTAGATGCTCTTCATATGAGTAATGAATTTTTGCTTGCAGATGCAAATAAGGCGAGTGAAAATTTAATTGTTGAATGAAATTATTCTTTCACTATTTCCAGAATTTTTTTGAATTCTGGCGATTCAGCAGATTCAAGAATTTCATAAATTGCTGTCTCTGCTGTTGTTGGAATAATGCCATTCTGAATCATATATTCAATTGAAATTTTTTTATCTTCTTCATTTCTTGAACCAATGCAGTCTAAAGCAACATATGTTTCATATCCATTTTCAATTAAATCCAGAGCTGTTTGTAGCACACATATATGCGCCTCTATCCCAATAATGAGACATTTATTTCGCTTTGTTTTTCTTAAACAATCAACAAATTTTCTCTCCCTAAAACAGCTGAATGTTGTTTTTTCTATAACATTATTTCCAACTTCAATATCATCTACTATTTTACCCAATTTCTTCTGTTGAGTATATATAATTGGCAAATTAAAAATTTTGAATGCCTTTATCAATTTCTTAGAATTTTTTAATATAGCTTCTCTATTTCCAATATGTGGAATCATTCTTTCCTGAAAATCAATTACTATTAGTAAAGCATTATTTTTATCCAGCATTATAATTCTGCTTCAAAATCTTCTACAGTATATTTAAATTCCTCATCACTCTTTATTTCTCTTCTCGCCTTTAATATTTCTCTCGCCAAAAGCCAGTATGTGAGAGCAAGAGATTTCCTACCTTTGTTATTTACAGGTATAACCAAATCAACATATTTTGTTTCATTGTTTGTATCGCATAATGCAACTATTGGCACTCCTATTTTTATTGCTTCACTCATCGCCTGCTTGTCTCCTATTGGGTCATTCACAATAAGAACATCTATTTCATGATAATTTCCGCACAGGGGATTTGTTAATGTTCCAGGTAAGAATCTTCCTGGCTGTGCAATGAATCTGCAAGCTTCTGCAAGCATTGTTATTGGTTTTCTCGCATAGTGGCGGACTGCAGCAACCATGACTTTTTCAGCATCATATTTTGCAAGAAGTTTTGCAGCTGTTCTTATCCTTTTATCTGTTTCTGAAATATTTATCAAGTATAAGCCATCACTTCTAACTTTTGCAATGAATGGTTTCATATGGGCTGTTTTCTGCTGAGTGCCTATCTCTGCGCCACATGAAATATACATTTCTTCTGAAACCAACAATTTATTTTCTTCCATTATGCCACCTTATACAACAGGTCCTTTTATATATTTTTCTCTCCTCCTCACAGTTATTGGGATAACGCCTTTTTCAAATTCAAGTAAGGCAATCTGAACAGGGTCAATTAAATCCTTTGGGATTTTTATAAGTAATGGTGCTCCCATTGCTATTTGAAGAGACCTTGCCCCTATTATACGGGCTTTCTCAAATCTTGTATACTTCAAATTATCCTCCTAAAACTTGCAAGATGGTATATTAAAAGCATTTAAAAATTTTGCCTTTTCATCCATACATAATCTCTCCGCCTTTCAAAGCAAGTTTTATTTCTTCAACAAATTTTTCCTCAGGAATTGCTCCGACTATTTCTCTAACATCATTTATAACAGTTTTTGGAACACCCATAACTCTGTATTTTTGTGCAAGATGAGGAAATTCCACTGCTTCCACCATATCAGCCCTTATATTTTCATTTTCCATTGCCATCTGATGAGATAAATGAACCATTGATGGACAATAAGGACAGGTTGGAGTAACAAAAACCTGAATATGCAAACTTTTATCTATTTTTCTTATCTCTTCTTTTGTACTCTCTTTTAAATTTGTTTCACCATTTGAAACATGAATAATATCTTCCAGAAGAGTGGAAAATTCATAGCCAGACGGTATTCCAAAAAATCTTATGCCATAATCCTTTTTGCCTGCTATTATAATAGCTGGTATCTTATCCACACCGTATTTTTTAGCCAGATTTTTTTCTTTATCAAATTCATGTATTTCTATTTCTATACTATCACTTAATGATTCCAGCTCTTCAAGTATTTGCCTCGTTTCTCTGCAAAACTGGCATTCAAAATCCTGCGTAAAATAGATTATTTTAACCTTGTTCTTCATCTCTTTGATAAATCTCTCTTTTATGTATTTTCTGTCCTCCTCTTTTATAAAAGACATGAAAATTAAAGAACATTTCATTTAAAGATTTTTTGGATTCTTCAATTTACATTACAATATCTCTCTCCTACAATTTTTTCATTGTTAGATATATTCCTATTAAAATAAGGGAACCTCCTATTACAGTGTAGGTGGAGGGAATCTGATTTATCCATGGTAAAATAAATGCAAGTAATGAAGAAAAAATTGGTTCTGCAAGAAGAGCAACAGATGCATCAACATATTTTAGCGAATAGTTATATAATGTATGTCCAAATATTCCAGAAACTAACTTATATTATACATGGATGAATGTAAAATTAAACATACTAAGAACATTATTAAAGAAGCAATTCCATACACAATGAATGCATAACCTATAGTTGAAGCCTTCCTTCTGATTTTCTTTCCCCCTAATATGTAAACTCCTACAGATATTCCACCAATTATTGCCAAAAAGTTTCCATAAAGTGTCATTGAATTAATTTCATAGTTTCCTACTACAAGCAAAATCATTCCAAAAATTGCCAAAATTATTCCTGTTGCATTTATAAAAGAAATTTTCTCTTTAAAAAATACCGAGATAATAGGGCAACCAGAGCTGGATGAGATGTTACCAGCATTACTGAACTTGCAACCGATGTTTTTGTGAGAGAAGTAATCCAGAATGCAAAATGAAATGCGAGAAAAATTCTAATAATTAGCATTTTCAATAAAATTTTGAATTCTATGTTAGGTAATTCTTCTCTGAGTTCCCTGTAAAAAATGAAGGCAAGAGATAGAAGAAGAGTGATAAAAAACAAGCGATAAAAAGAGATTGAAAGAAGGGGGTGCGCTACATGATACTATAAATATTGAAGAGAAGGAAGCAGAAACAACTGAGATAAAAAGAAATTTTTGAGCATTCATTATTTAGGAAGCACTAAATGCTTCTTGATTTTTTGTTTTTAAATGGACCGGGCGGGATATCCATGCAAGATGCATTTTGAACCCGCGACCTCTTGCTTGCGAAGCAAGCAATCTTCCCCTGATCTACCGGCCCCTTTTTTAATATTGCACATTTATTTATTCTTTATTCAACTATGATATTCCTCAGAATAGGTGATACACTTTTCTTCAAAATTTTATTAGGCTTTCTAACCTGTTACATCCGAGCTCCAGAGCTATGTCAGCTTTCATAGCTCTCGTTTCATCCCCTCTGACAAAATTGTAAATTATTCTCCTCAAGCTAAGAAAAGCATCTGCAGATTCAAATGATTTAAAGCCACGCATTATCTTGTAGCGTTGCTTTACATCCTAGTTATACCTCTCTATTGGATTGTTATTATGTTCTAAGCCATATTTCTTGCACGCTATTGGAACACCATGAATAAGCTTGCATACTTTTGAAAAATACTTATTGAAAGCATTTTTGTAGTGCTCTCTTTTATCACTAACAAAAGTAATTCTTCTATCTATTCCTGTCTTCTTATATTTCTCATATCTTTCTAAGCATTGATCATATATTC
>DRIF01000044.1 GCA_011052825.1 Thermoplasmatales archaeon | reverse complement strand
ATAAATCTTTGCATTTATGATACCACTGCCTTACGGCTTCATATGAAAAACGCTCAAAATCTCTTAGAATTTTGCTGGTTTTTCTGTATGATACACCAGCAAAATAGATAAGGATAGCCAATGCTTTTATTTTCCAGTCCTTTCTCTTTCTTCGAAAAATTTTTCTTTCCTCAAACAATTCCACTAGGTGGTCGAGCATGTTTATCCCCTCCTTTTCACAGGATAAATTAGCTCGACCATTCATGTTCTTTTCTATTTTTTCTTAACTTGACAGTCTCCCCCCATCATCAGAAATTTTTATATAATAATGATCACCATATGATGGTGCATCTTCCCAATTCCATATTCCATAGAATTTTAACTCCAAATTTTCATAATTGCTCAAATCTAAAACTGGAGTTTTTATCCATTCATTTTGCATTGTGTCTCCACAATTTCCATCACTCCACCATATTCCTGCACAATTTCTACCACTATTTGGAAATGGATACAAGCTATCATTATATTGACTCCAGTAATGCGTCAGTTGTGGATATTCTGACTGACTGCATGTGCATAATCCATCAATATCCCATCCATAATATGGAACATAATAATCTCCATCTGGATCAGCATCTATCCATTCTGATTCAAAACCTGCTGAAAAAATTACAGCTTTATCTGAATTTGATTCTTGAGTAATGCTGTAATTTTTGTTCGGAAAAATTTCTCCATTGCTTGTTAAACTCAGTGATGAAAATTTATGTGAACTGTTGCCAGAATTTGCAGGTATAAATGATGTTATGAGCAAAATGACAATTAAAATTCCAATTTTCTTTTTAATTTTCATTCTCATTTATAAATGAGAAGTTATAAAAAAATGTTTTGTGAAGTGGAAACCATAGTTATGTCATTCCATATTTTTATATCATCTCACAAATTTAATTGCAAAAAATAAAATAATCTGAAAGTATATATTTTTATGATTTGTCCTTTAGATTTTCGGTATGGAAGAGATAAAATAAAAAAAATTTTTGACGAGGAAAGCAGGCTTGCATACTGGCTCAGGGTAGAATCTGCACTTGCAAAAGCTCATTCTCATTTTGGCAACATTCCAAAAGATTCTGCTGAAGAGATTGAAAGAAAGGCGAACTTACAATATGTGAAGATAGAAAGGGTAAAAGAAATTGAAAAAGAAATAAAACATGATGTTATGGCAATGGTAAAAGCTCTCGCTGAGCAGTGCGAAAATGGAAAATATGTTCATCTTGGGGCGACATCATATGATATAGTTGATACTGCCAACGCTCTCCAAATTAAGGATGCCTTAAGTATAATTGAAATAGAAATGATAAAACTGCTTAAAAATTTGGCAAATCTCTCAAAAAAATACAGAGATGCAATAATGGTTGGAAGAACTCATGCTCAGCATGCTCTCCCAATAACATTTGGTCTAAAAATGTCAGTTTATGCTTCCGAAATTAAAAGACATCTCGAAAGGATGAAAAAAATAAAGGAAGAAATAGCTGTTGGAAAGATGGCTGGAGCAGTTGGCACAGGTGCAGCATTTGGAGAAAAATTTTTTGAGATACAGGATTATGTTATGAAACAACTTGGATTGAAGGCAGAAATTCCAACAACCCAGATTGTTGGGAGAGACAGGTATATAGAACTTTTTTCATTTTTATCAAACCTTTCTGTTTCATTAGAAAAATTTGCAACAGAGATAAGAAATCTTCAGAGGAGTGAGATAGCTGAAGTAGAGGAATTTTTTGGAGAGAGACAGGTTGGTTCTTCAACAATGCCTCATAAAAGAAATCCAGTCACATGTGAGCAAATATGTGGTTTGGCAAGGATGGTAAGAAGCAATCTTCTTCCAGCATGGGAAAATGCAATTCAGTGGCATGAGAGAGATTTATGCAATTCTTCATCTGAAAGATTTATTATACCCCATGCATTAATTTTGACTGACTGGATTTTGTTTAAAATGAACCAAGTTTTTGAAAATTTGAAGATTGATACAGAAAAAATGGTTGAAAATATTGAATTGAGTAAAGGATTAATTTTTACAGAAGCAATAATGATGAAGTTGGTTGAAAAAGGGATGAACAGGCAATCTGCACATGAAATAATGAGGCAATGTGCAATGGAGGCCAAGGAAAAGAAAAAACATCTAAAGGAAATTTTAATGGAAAGAAAAGAAATATTGCATAAAATTGAAGATATTGAATCATTATTTAATGCGGAAGATTATATAGGGAAAGCAAAAGAAATAGTTGATTTAACTTTAAAAAATTTAAGGAAGGATTTCCCTGAGATTGGTGTTTAAATAGTCAAGTATTTCAATAATTTCATAACTATCTTCAAAATCAAAATTGTTTAGGAAAAATGAGCTTCCCAGCATTTTGTAGCCGTTGCTGAACAAACTGCTTATAAATTCATTGTTTCCATCTGAATCTATTAATGCTGCTATTCCAAGCATTGAAGATGCCTGCGAAAATTGTTTGGCATTGTATATATCTCTTCCTAGAAAATCAAATAAAACTGCAAAACCGAATTTCTCTCCATATCCTTGGGAGAAATCTCCTCCATTATAATAATCATCTCCCTCAAAATTTAGAAGGACTGCAACACTTTTTTTTATAAGTCCTCTGGAGAAAGATTGAGAAAAATCTTTTGCAAAAAATGCATCATCTCCATAAAAATCAATCATGAAGGCGATGCCTCCCTCACTGCATGCCTGAGAATATGAAGATGCATTGTATATATCATCTCCCTTAAAATCAGATAGTATGGAAATACCTCCATTTGTGTAGCACTGAGTATAATTTCCTCCAAAATAAAAATCATTCCCTTCAATGTCAAATAATACACTTACTCCATTTTCATGTGATGTCACAACACTCCCTTTATAAAAATCATTCCCTTCCAAGTCAAAAAGAATGTTAATTCCATTTTCAGAAAATGGAAAATTATTGTATGTATCATTCCCACTCAAATCAAAAACAATATTATCTCCATAAAAAGATGCCTGTTTTTCATATTTATCATTTCCTCCTATATCAAGAATGAAAGAATTGTTTCTTCTATGGTAAAAATCATCTCCTCCAAAATCAATTATGAAAGAATAAAAGCTTTCATGTTTATTATTTTCAATTCCTCCAAAAATTATTTCTCCATATTTATCCTCAATACTTTCTTCAATCTTGCACTCCTTCAAAATTCCTGCTGTTTTCCTAATCACTCCAAAAAAATATACAATATTCTCTATTTTTTCCTCAAATTTATATGAGTTTAGTATATCAGTGTAGGAAAAAAGCAAAAGCGCAATTGCATTCTCTGCTTTATAAGAAAAATTACATTTATTGATGAAGTTGTTTATGTCCCCATCTTTATATTCTACACCTTTTGCAACATAAAAACTCTTTAATGCACATTCAAGCGGAACAGATTCATTAAATGCATATTCCATTTTTCCAGTTTCCATAACAATTTCCTGCATAATATTTGCTTTCTGGAAAAATTTTAATTCATCTATTCTTTTCTGAAAAGAAAATATAAAACCAGCCAAATCTTTTTTATCAGGGAAATTCTCTGAAACGGTAGTAACCTCTTTTGATTTGTTTACAGGAAGCAGAATGAAAATTATAATGATGACCAATATCAGTTTTTTCATTTGATGTTAAATTTCCTATCGTATTTATTTTTTGTTATTTCGTTGAAATTGGCATTGGAGTGAAACTCAAAATGAAAATTAAAAGGGCAATAAAAGCCAAAAATCTTCTTTTTGTATCAAGAGAGATGTATTCATTTAATGGAGGAGGATGTTCTGTTCCTATTAGAAAAACAAGCAGGAGCAAAAGGAAAAGCCAATTTCCCATTCCAAAAAAAGTTAGCCCAGCTAAAAATATAATGGTTGCAAAACTTGCATATCTGTGCTTTTCTTTCAAAACCGCTCTGGCAATGTGTCCGCCGTCTAACTGTCCTGCAGGGAGTAAATTTATGGCTGTAACAAGCAGTCCAACCCATCCAGCAAATGCAGTCGGATGTAAACTTAATGTGTAGCCAGCAGGTATTTTAAAAATTAAATTTGAAAGAATTATTATCAGGAGATTGTCTCCGAGTAATGGTGCTCCTTTTGGTATTTCAGATATGGCTATTAATGAAGATATTTTCAAGCCAATTATCAAAACTGGTATGGAAACAAGAAAGCCAGCTATTGGTCCAGCAACTCCTATGTCAAGCAGAGCTTTTCTGTCTGGAATTGGTTCTCTCATTGATATTACAGCACCCATTGTGCCGAGAGGAAGAACAGGATTTGGAGGAATTGGGATGAAGAATGGCAGGGAGGAAGCAATTCCATATCTTCTTGAAGTGAAATAATGTCCAAGTTCATGAATTCCAAGTATTGAGAGTAATGGCAAAGAGAAAAAAATCAGACCATTCAACATTTTCTCCATTTGAAAAATGTCCATTAAACTTTCATTTTCTTCAATAAATAGTATTGCTCCTGAAAGCATGGTTGTTATTACAGTTGCAAAGAAAAGAATTATATTTATCCATTTTGACTTTCCTTTTATTTTTGGTTTGTATGTGATGAATATTAAATACTCTCCATTTTTCTCCCTTAAAATTGGAATCATACTCTTCTCTTTTAACTCATCTCTCAAAAAATCAAATTTTTGTTTTAGCATTTCTTCATGAGAGGGAAGTTCAATAAAAAAAGCAGTAACACCTTCTTCTTCATGAACTTCATATACATTAAAATATTTTTTTACCAATTTCTCTATCTCTTCTATATTGCTTTCATCAGGATATGCTCTCCACTGCATCTAAGAAAGAAGAAAAGATTAATAATAAACCTTTTGGATTAAAAACATGAAACTTAGCCAAATAGGGGAAAGAAAATTAACTTATAATGTAACAAAAAAGTTCTCAATTCCATATGATGACTGTGCTTTTATTGATATGGGTAAAGAATATCTTTTACTCACGACAGATTTAACAGCCAGAAAAACTCATTTTCCGGAAGGAGCAACATTTTATCAGATGGGATGGTACAGCATTGCAGTTAATATAAGTGATATATGTGCAAAAGGAGGAGAAGTTATTGCATATACGATTGCTTTTGCTTTTCCAAGAAATATGGAGGAGAATGAATATGAAGAACTGTTGAATGGAGTAGATGCATGCATAAAAAAATATGGTGGCAGGCTGGTGGGAGGAGATACAAAAGAGGCAGACGATGTTGTGATAGTTGTAAATGCTGTTGGAAAAGTCAATAAAAAAGAGTTTATGCCTAGGAAAGGTTCTCGTCCTGGAGAGGCAATTTATGTGACAGGAAGCATTGGAAGAGGAGGTTCTGCATTGATTGACGGAGATATGGAAAAACTGCTGATTATAAAACCAAGGATAAAAGAGGGTAAAATTTTGGCGAAAGCTGGCGTTAAAAGCTGTATGGACTTATCTGATGGTCTTGCTTCTTCACTTTATCAATTGATGAAGATGAACAATCTTGGTTTTAGAATTTATGAAGAAATGCTTCCCATTTCGGAAAATGCAAAAAAACACGAAAATTTTATGGAACTTGCTTTGTATCATGGTGGTGATTATGAACTTCTTTTTACTATTTCAGAAGATAGAGGAAAGGAATTGGAAAAAGTAATTGATATAAAAAAGATAGGGGAAGTTATTAAAGAAAGGAAAGTTGTTATGGTTAGGGATAAAAAAGAGGAAAAATTGGAAAATAAAGGATATGAACATTTCAGATGATTTATTTTACAGGCGGATACAGATTAGCCCTTCTCGTATATAAGACTAACCATTTTTGTATAACTCGTAGCTGAAAAATTCATAAAAAAATAAAGAGAGATCCCATCATTTTTTTCCTATTGTCCTAATTAAAAATAGTTAATTCTGGAATAAAAAAATTCATGCCATGTCCAGATATGATCGGTCAATTTCTCCAGCATCGCTGGAGAAGAATCTCTTCGAAATTCATTTATAAAGTTCCAGTAGAATTGGAATAATTCCAGTGCATTTTCCAATCTCTTTTTATTCTTGGAAAAGCATTTTGTTTTTCTTACTAATCTTCCAATTCTCTCCCTTAATATACCATTGAAATTTTCGATATTTGTAGTTTCTATGTCTGTAGATTCAGGATTTCCATAGATTATTCTTTTTTCTTTATCGATAACTCTTCCTTTCTCCCTAATTTTTACCAATTGACCATAGTTAATACAGGTGTGAGCATAGTATTCTGGCAAAACATAGGTATAATCATCATTTCCATCTGAGAAGATCTCTATTTTGTTATTTGGAAAAGGGATTTCAACCCTATTGAATATTTTTTCTATCATGTCTTTGCATGTTTTTTGTGTCCATTTTCCTATGCTAAATGCAACAAAAAAGT
>DRIF01000043.1 GCA_011052825.1 Thermoplasmatales archaeon | reverse complement strand
TGGAATGAATAACAACTCAATATTTTCTTTAACTGGCGTTCCAATAACCAATGTTTCTATTAACCTTTTTGTAGGATGGAATTGTTTAGGTTGGTTCAGAAATAACACAGTAAATGCATCTTCAATATATAATGCTATATCTAATTGTTCAATTGTCTTAAAATGGAATAACAGCAAAGATGACTTTAATTTATATGTACCTGGGGCAGACGATTTTATCATAAAAAGAGGAGACGGCTTTTTGATTGCTGTAAGCGAAGAAAGCATATGGCATGGAGAAGGATAAAATGAAATTAAGATATTTTTTGGCTTTGTTTTTTATTTTGCATATAATATTCCCGGCAAGTGGAATTGCTGACGAAAACTTTTATCAGGAAACATTGTCAACTCATGTTATAGATGTAGATTACAATCCTACAATAGCCCAGATGATTCAAAGCATTAATGAGTCATTTGTTGCAAACTATATCCAGACGCTTCAGAATTTTGGTCCACGTGTTACTGGCTCAACTGCATGCTACAATGCAGGAGAATATATTTATAATCAATTTGAGAACATGAGTTTATATGTGAGATACGATCCATGGTCATCAGGAAGTTATAGTGATAGAAATGTAGAGGCGGTGCTTAATGGTACAAATGCCTCAAGCAATAAAATATTCATTGTTTGTGCCCATTTTGATAGTGTGCCTGGTTCGCCTGGGGCAGATGATGATGGCTCAGGAACAGCTGCGGTGCTTTCTGCAGCAAAAATTATGAGTCAGTATAAGTTTGAACATACAATAAAGTTTGTCACATTTTCTGGAGAGGAACAAGGGTTACTTGGAAGTTATCATTATGCAGGCGAAGCATCTTCAAATGGGGACAATATAATCGCAGTATTAAATGCAGATATGATAGGATATACAGAGACGCCTGCAGGTGGAACAAAAGTAAAGATATATGAAAATACTGCATCTTCTTGGATAACAGATATTGCCATTGAGATAAGCAATACTTATTCTCAAGAAATAGGATTGAATGTTGTGAGGCTTGCCGGAAGTGCTAACAGCGACCATTATTCATTCTGGCAATATGGATATAATGCAATATTTTATCATGAATATGAATTTAATCAATATTATCATTCTTCTGGTGACACAATAGACCATATGAATCTCACATATGATGCTGTTGTAACACGTTTAATAGTGGCAACTCTTGCTGAATTGGCTGAACTTTCCGGACCAGTGGAAAACGATGTAGGTGTTGAGTTAATAAAAAATCCAATAAACAATTCAACATATTCAGCAGGCATTCTTGATATTAATGCAACAATAAAAAATTATGGTCTTCTAAACCAAACAGATTTTAATGTATCCTGTGAGATAATAGAAATAATTGATCCGATGGAAATAAATATGGTTTTTTCAGATGATATGGAAAATAGTGAAAACTGGTCAGTAGATGGAGACTTTATGCTGTGGGAACTTGGTACACCAAGCAATGTTGGACCATCATCTTCATACTCCGGCTTAAAATGCTGGGGAACTGTCATTGATGGTTATTATGGGGAAAATTATGCAGATGAATATTTGGTTTCTCCTCCAATAGCAATTCCTGCTTGCGATAGAGCCATTCTTTCCTTCTACACTTGGTATAGCATTGAGAATGGATGGGATGGAGGTATAATTGAAATAAACAATGGCTCAGGCTGGCAACAGTTGGATGTCAATAATACACAGAATCAGTATGATATGGTACTTTTTGATACTGCAGGTAACAATTTAGGGGGAAAATGGGCTTTCACGGGGTATTCTAACGGGTGGGAAGAAAAGATTTTTAATATATCAGATTATATAAATCAGACAATTCAAATAAGATTTTATTTTGGCACAGATCAAGGAGTGAATAACTATGCGGGATGGTATATAGACGATGTGGCAATAAAGAAAATAAGAAATTCTGTGGAGGAAGTTGTTTTTATTAATGAAACTTCTATTAATTTTCTCTCCACAAATCAAACCACTTCAGTTAGCTGGAATTATAATTTCAATAATGTTTCACAATATAAAATAAAAGTAAAAACACTGCTGGTTAATGACCAGCGTCCTTGGAATGATGAAAAAAAAATAACAATATCTGTAACTGCCATAAACATAAGCTTTAGCCTGAACGAAGGTTGGAATTTGATTACACTGCCTGTGGAAAATAACTACACTGCTTCATCATTGTTTAATGATATAGAGGGATGTAACATTATTTTATCATGGAATGCAAGCGTGCAGGATTTCATTATTTATGTTCCTGGCTCACCTTATGATTTTCCTATAGAGAATGGACATAGCTATTTCATTGGAATGAATAACAACTCAATATTTTCTTTAACTGGCGTTCCAATAACCAATGTTTCTATTAACCTTTTTGTAGGATGGAATTGTTTAGGTTGGTTCAGAAATAACACAGTAAATGCATCTTCAATATATAATGCTATATCTAATTGTTCAATTGTCTTAAAATGGAATAACAGCAAAGATGACTTTAATTTATATGTACCTGGGGCAGACGATTTTATCATAAAAAGAGGAGACGGCTTTTTGATTGCTGTAAGCGAAGAAAGCATATGGCATGGAGAAGGATGAGCATATAGAGAAAGTTTAATAAACGAAACCAAATTATCTTTTACCATTGCCATGATAGTGATAGTATGTATCTAATCATAGTGGGAGCAGGTGAAATTGGAGAAAAGTTGCTTAATATTGCCCTTAAAAATAAAGATGACGTGATAATCATAGAGAAGGACAAAGCAAAATGCGATGAAGTCTCAAAAAAATACGATGCCATTGTTGTTAATTCAGATGCAAGAGAAAAAGAAACACTCATTGAGGCAGGAGCAGACCATGCAGATGCTCTCGTAACAACAGCAGACGATGCAACAAATCTATTAGTTGTTAATTTGGCAAAGACATTAGGAATAAAATCTGTTGTTTCTATTGTTAACAATGAGGAAAATGAACAGATGTTTGTTGAGAAAGGAGTGAACATTGTTGGAAACCCCACTGCTTTAACTGCAGAATATTTATACAGGGCTATTAGCCGTCCAATGGTGAAAGATTTTATGACTCTTGGGAATAAAGCAGAAATTTTCAAGATAGCAATTCCCAAAGAATCAAAAGTTGTTGACAAAGTAGTTGGTGATATTAAATTACCAAAAGGTGTGAATATAATAGCAATTGAAAGAAATTCTGAGATAATAATACCATCCCCGGAAAGTGTTTTTAAGGCAGGAGATACAATCACTCTTCTTGCAAGAAAAGATAAAATAGATAAAACCATGAACATTTTGTTTGAGAAGTAAATGAAAAATTTGAAAATAGTTATCAGGGATACTGGTGCTGTTTTAATTGCAGTAGGAGTAATAACAATATTTGTAAATTTTGTTTCTTTAGCATATGGAGAATTTGAAGCTGTTAAATGGATTGTGACAACGTCTGCAGTTTTTTTATTTGTCGGTATTCTATTTCTCTTTCTTGGAAGGTGTTCAGATGAACCAAAAATAAGACACGCAATGATAATTGCAGCACTTTCGTGGCTTATAATTTCATTAATTTCAGTTATTCCTTTTTATTATATTCCAGATGCAGATGGGATGAAACTAGATTTTCTCTCTGCATTTTTTGAATCCGTTGCAGGATGGACTGGAACAGGATTGACAATGATATCTGAGCCAAGTAAACTCACACATACAATTCAATTTTGGAGAAGCTTCATTCAATGGATCGGAGGGGTTGGAGTAATAGTTTTAACTCTGATTGTTCTGGCTCGTCCTGGGAGCGGTTCTTTCACTCTTTATCGGTCTGAGGCGAGAGAGGAAAGAATTCATCCGAGCATAATTTCTACTGTAAAAACGATATGGTGGATTTTTCTACTTTATACTGCCATAGGAATTATTTTGCTAATCTTTTCTGGAATGCCATTTTGGGAGGCAGTGAACCATGCAATGACTGGACTTGCAACAGGAGGTTTTTCAATAACTGATGACAGTATGGCAGGATATTCTGTTTTTGTGCAGTTTATGCTTGTTCCTCTGATGGTGGCAGGGGCAATAGCATTCTCAACCCATTATGAACTTTTAAGAGGGAAAGTAAAGAATTTTTTAAAAGATGTGCAGACGCAAACCCTCATTTTTCTGGTAATTCTTGGTTCTCTAATTCTTTCCTATATAAATTTAAATGATGGCTTATACACCAATTTTATCTCTTCATTTAAATATTCTGCATTTCAATTTGCATCAGCACTAACATGCACAGGTTTTTCAACAACCTCGCCTGCTATATGGAGCGGAGAAGCAAAACTTTTACTTTCTCTTGCCATGGTTGCAGGAGGAGCAGCCGGCTCAACAGCAGGAGGAATAAAATTATTCAGAGTTATTTTACTTACTAAAGGTATAGGATGGAAAATTAGGAGAATTTTCTTGCCTCCAAAAAGCACTTTTCTCCATAAACTCGGAGGAAAAGTTTTGAAGAGAGAGGAAGCAATTGAAGAAATAAGTGAAGCTTCAATTGTATCATTTTTGTGGGTCATACTGCTTCTCATTGGAATATTTGTTCTTCTTCACACTACAAATGCAAGTGTTGAAGATGCCATATTTGAAGTATGCTCGGCTCAAGGTAACGTTGGATTGAGTGTGAATATCACAAGTTTAACAATGAATCCAGTTGCAAAATTTATGCTAATACTAAATATGTGGGTTGGGAGATTAGAAATAATTCCAATACTTGTTTTGATAAGAGCAATTCTTAAAGGAGGAAAAATATTTTAATGAAGCAGTATCCTTAAACACGAATTGCAAAATAGAAGATGTGAATATTTCCATTAAAAATATCTTCTATCCATTTAAGAGAGGCAAAGAAGATTTAGATAAAGTAATGAATGCAATGCCTTAAAATAGAAAGGTTAATAAGTTAAAATACAATACTCATATCATGCCTGTTGGGTTTGTGCTAATAGCTACCGCCCCTGCAAAGGAGCACAAAGTTTATAATGAACTGCTTAAGGTGAAGGAAATTATAGAATTATATCCTCTCTTTGGGGACTATGATTTAATAGCAAAGGTTGAGGTAAAAGATATGGACAATCTGGGGAAATTTGTTGTTAGCAAAATACGCTCCATAGACGGGGTGGTTGATACAAAAACCTTGCCTGGTACAAAATTTTGAGGAGGGAGAAAAATGTTAGAGGAAACTATAGGTTTGTTTGTGAGCATGCTCTTGCTAATATTTGCATTAGGAGCTATAATAGCTGGAATATTTACAATATATTTTGGCTCAGGAAGAAGCAGGGCGATAGGAAGCATACTGTTTTTGATAGGCATAATTGTTGCACTTGTATTCTACAATTACAGTACCTCAACTCCTTTATGGGGAGAATCTGCATGGGACTGGGAAACAGTTAAAAATGGTATTGCTTCTTTGATAGGGGGAATAATAGGGGCTTTGATTGCTCTGGGTGTATTTCTGGCGGGAATAATGAAAGCATAAATGGAACTTAAAGAAGCCATTAAAAAAAGATCATCGGTCAGAAAATACCAGGATATTCCTGTGGAAAGAGAGCTGATAGAGGAATTTTTATATTATGCGAACTTGGCACCATCTGCAGGAAATCTTCAGGCAAGAGATTTTATTATAGTTGAAGATAGAGAGATAAAGAAGAAACTTGCATTCGCATCTTATAATCAGAAGTTTATAGAAGAAGCTCCTGTAGTTGTTGTTTTCTGTGCAAATTTAAAAAGAATTTCTCCTTATGGAGAAAGAGGAAAAAACTTTTATGTTCTTCAGGATGTTGCATGTGCAGTGCAAAATTTTCTTTTGGTTGCAGTTGAAAAAGGACTTTCAACATGTTGGGTAGGAGCATTTAATGATGAGGAGGTTAAAAAAATTCTGAACTTGCCATCATGGGTTAGACCTGTTGCGATTGTTCCTGTTGGATATGGAGATGAAAAAAGCAAGACAGATAGAATTGACATAGAAAAACTTATACATTATGGTAGATGGTAAATAATCAACATATTATATTTTTCATTTTCATTTCTTTTTTAACCACTCTGCATATTCTACATATCTCCTCTACCACATCTCCTCCATTTAAAATTGAATCAGCAGATTTTTTTATCTCATTTTCTATTTTATTATCAAAAATTGACGTATTTCCTCTTTTATCAGAAATGTATTGAGATATAGCTGCAGTACTTACTCCAAGTTTTTCAGCGACTTCTTTCTGTTTCAAGCCCTTGCCAATCAAATTTTCAGCAAGTTTTTTTCTTATGCACGGCAGAACAGTCCATACAATTTCCTCACAAGGAGTTTTTTTCATATTATTAGAATATGTTTTCCTAAATAAATTTTTACTATTCCTTTTTCTTCCATAGTCCTATGTATCCACATCCCTCACATTCATAAGCATCTGCTTCTTTAACCCACTCAGGTATTTTTATAAAAGGTATTTGAGGTAAATCTTTCCCAGATGCAATTTTCTTCATATTTCCCTTACAAACTGGACAGGTTTTTTCCATAAATATAATGGTTTTCAACCAAATAAATATTTGCCTGCATTAATAAAATTCTCGATTAGATGTGGCAAAATTTTCTCAAAAATTTTTTGCAGTAAATACATACATCTTTGGGTGATATGGAAAAAAGATAATGACGTTGTGAGGGAAACAGGTATTATTTCAAAGTCATCTTCATTTTGTTTATTTACCACCTTTATACTGCCAGTAAAATTTCCATTCTTTTTATTTGGTACAACAACAGTTACTTCAACAGTAATTTTATCTCCCTTCTTTAAATTTTCTCCATTTGTAGGGGTAAAACTCCATTCTCCCCATTCTGGATATGATTCAATCTCCCAATTTAAGAGAGAATGATTTTCTCCAACATTAAAAACTTCAAAACTTCCATTTACTGTATATCCAGGCGCAACATTTTTCCATTTTAAGCTTCCTGAGCATTCCAAATCTGGATAGGCAAATTTGTTATAATAGAGAAAGTTTCCAATGTCATTATCCCAGTTTGAAACAATCATATCAAGAGATGGAGAATATTTATAAATTATTTCAACTGATTGAGTGTATTCTTTTCCTATGCTCACCCATGCATGCTCTCTGCTATATGTATATTCAGAATAATCCAGTTTAACACCGTCACATAAAACCTCTATAATTCCCTGAATTGGTCGATGAGAAAGATAAAATAATCTTCTTCCATCATCTGGTCGAAAGCTTTCTACAAAAATTTTTTCGTGAGATAAAGAAGGACCAACATCACCAAAAACTATTTTTTCTATAACACTTCTGTTAGCAGATTCCCATGATGGAAAATTAGAGAAACCTTCTCCATTGTTGCAAAAAATATGTGTGTTGCTCCACCATGCGCCAGTTGCTAAATCGAGTTTATTATCAAAATTAACGTCTGCAAGGGCAACAGCAGATGTATATCCTCCATAATAACTCCATGAGTGTGTTTTTTCAAAAAAGCCGTTGGCAACGCCATTATACTGCTTGAAAAGTCCATTTCCTCCAAGCTGAATATTATCTGTAGTGAAAAGGTCAATGAACCCATCCATATTTACATCGCCTGCAGTGAGCATTATTCCATCTTGCCCTAAACTATCTTCAGTATGCCAGCTTGCATTTTTTTCAATATTCCCCTCATTATTATGGTATATTGCAGTTTCTTTTCCTGTTCCAATGAAAGCCAAATCAAGCCAGCCATCATTGTCAGCATCTATCCATAAAACTCCTTGATAATTATTTGTATCATTTGATATCCAGCTTGCAGATTTTTCAAGAGTTCCATTTAAATTCAGATAAACATAATTGTGGTAGAAATGTCTTGGGTTGTATGACCATCCAGTTGCAACAGCCAAATCAGGACGACCATCGTTATTCATATCTCCAAAATCAACATCAAATGCATTGCCTATAATATCTGCTGTCCAATCAGGCGTTGAGGATAGGACACCATTGTTGTTGAGATAAACACGTGCTATTGGTCCAAAATTGGATGCTGTCCCAAGATATGCAACAGCAACATCCATCCATCCATCGCCATTAACATCTGCAACATCTATATGCCCATTATATCCAGTATCATCTGACTGCCAGCTTGCTCTTCTTGGAAATGTTCCATTTCCATTATTATAATAAACATTTAATTTTCCAGGCAACATATCATTTCCATCTGAAATTGCTATATCAAGCCATCCATCCCTGTTAAAGTCGGCAAGAGCGGCTCCTGTGCTGTAGTGCGGATTTTCTGAAATCCAGTCAGGAGTGTATGAATATGGGGGAGAATCGGGATAAAGAGGAATTTTAAATTCGTTTTTCTCTTCTCTTGTTCCATTAACATTCTCTTGAATACTCATTATGAAAATGATGGCAAAAATTACTGCAAACAATCTACTTTTTAATAAATTTCTCATGATAAAGTAAGCAATTTTGTGTTTTATTTTTTTCCAATTTAAAAGCAAAAAGATATAAGGCAAAAATAAATGCAAATTGATGAAAGTAAGCATAGTACTTCCCACTCTGAATGAGGAGGAAGGAATAGGAGAGACAATTGATTCAATAAATATGGATAAATTTAAGAAGAAAGGATGGGATATTGAAATACTGGTTGTTGATGGTAATTCAACTGATAGAACAAGAGAGATAGCAAAGGAAAAGGGAGCAAGAGTCATAATAGAACCACGTAAAGGATATGGAAGGGCGTATAAAACAGGTTTGTACAGGGTGGAAGGAGATATAATTGTGACTGGAGATGCAGATGGAACATATCCTTTTGATAAAGCACATGAATATGTAGAGATGATGATAAAAGAAAATCTCGACTTTATAACAACAAATCGTTTTGCGAATCTCGAGAGAAGATCAATGACATTCAAACATTATTTTGGCAATTTTATTTTATCATTCATTCTTCGCCTTTTATACGGAATAAAAATAAAGGATTCTCAGTCAGGAATGTGGATTATAAAGAAAGAAGCTCTAAAAAAGATAAAACCACTTGAGGAATT
>DRIF01000042.1 GCA_011052825.1 Thermoplasmatales archaeon | reverse complement strand
GCATCTGGTGATTTTTCCACTATTTCTTTACATCTTTTACATCCATTTTCGGGATATCTATTTTTGATCGAAAGAAAAAGAAGAGTTTGAAGTATCTCATTATCATTATATGTTGAATTATGCTTTTCATGGAAATCGATTTTCCCTTCTATAAAACCAAAGGAAAATCTATTTATTTTCCTGAAGAATTTATTATTGGTCTTGGGCATCATAATCCCATCCCTCTTTGAGATGATGATATGGCCCAAGACTATTTATTTTTCTAAATTTTTTACTTTCGGAGATACTGTGAATAACCGCTATCAATTCATCAGATTTGTTATAAACCACTATGTCTGGGCGATATCTCTTATTTCCAACAGTAACGCGGGAACTCTGACCAATTCGAAATTTATTATTTTCCCATAGATTACATGCAGTTTCTGAACGTTTAAATGGTCCACTATGATCTATTAAGAGGTTATATAACATCCTAAAAATTAGATATTCCGATAACCCATAAAATCCACTTGAGTTTCCCTTGAATTCCTTTAAGTCATGGAAAAATTGATTATATATCTCATAAATATCATCACATGTGAGCTTTTGCCGACTTTCTTTAAGATACTCATCTATGTCTGTAAGGAATTTCCTGCCAATATTTGGGATATTTGTTTTAACCATTTTTACCTCCTCTAATGGTTGTTTCGCCTAACGCGTATTTTACAAAATTTCTATTCACACAATTTCTCAAATGAAATATAAAACAAAATTTTACAAATTCGTATTGCATACTAATGTTATAAATTTGGATATTAAAAATCTTGCGCCACAAGAAATAAACGTATAGATACTGCCAATTTTTGAATTATTCTACTATTATGTCAAGTAAACGTGGATTCTATTCGTTAGTTGGCAAATGACGATAACTTTACAAAAACAATAAAACGAAAACCCATAACACCCTAGTTTTTCAATCATAGATTAGTTCTTTCATATCATTATAAATGTTATTTCTTATCCTTTGATGATTTGAAAAACCAAGATTTTTAAGTAATACTAAATAAGAGAAAGGATTATTCTTCCGTATGCGTTTCACCTCCTGTTTATAGGATGTCAATTCCCAAAGTATACTGAGGGCTAAACCCAACGTTGCCAGCATTTGTTTCATGTGGGGATTCAAATTTAAAAATAAATTGCTAATTTGTGAAATAATGGGGATAGAGACTAATCGTAATCCAACGAATCTTTGTGCACCAAAATATCTACATGCATTTTTGTACTCTTCAATGCCTGATTTCATTTCCTTAAGATAGCTTTCGAGGGCGTCTCTTAAAACAATAGGGGATGAAATTTTTGATAGTTCATTGTAAAATTTCATGTACTGTTTCAAAAAATTTTCACGCTCTACCCTATATTTGTCCCTGAATTCTATAATATTATCAAAAGTTATATTATCAATATTTGAAGGGATATATTCATAAAGGTATACGCCTAACATACTATGGGTGTTAAAGACATTGTCATCTGCTGTCTCAACATTGAGTAACCTCCCATCATAATTCATATATTCCTGGCACACCCAGACGGAGGGTTCATCGGTAACTAAATTCAACGAGTTGCGAGTTGAGATCTCAGTCGCCAAATAAAGCATATAGCTACCTATAAAGGATTCATTTCCTCTAAGCCATTCACCATCAAATTCTAAGATTTTTTCCCTAATAATTATTTTCATCAGCTCATCATAAACTTTAGTTTTATGCAATCTTGATTCTGGAAGATGGCTGATTCCGTAAGCATTCTGAGTCCATCTATCTAAATTTTCACTAAATTTTTCATAGACATCTCTAGTATAGGGGGTTGGGCTAATTTCTTTAATTAGGCCATATTCCCTATTGAAATCTTCAATATCCGGATTGTCCTGAGGGATTACATCTTCCGGCACGATACGGTACAAGTTGTCATATAGTAATAGCGATTCTTTTACAATTTTTGAATTCGTTAAATTAATATTTGGATAAATTAGTGCAGCGTACATATATAAATAATGCGCATTTATTAAATAAATTTTTACAAGTATCAATTTTTGTAACATTTTGGTGATTTTTTACGCCAAGCCTTCGGTATTTTGGCTTAAAAATCCACTCAAAGTATTTACGAATTTTTAGATTTTTACCAATTTTATTATGGCTTATCGCCCAAAAACGTTATATGCCATCTAAAATAACTTAATTAACGTATTTCTAGCTAAAAATAAAATAACATTTTGCTTGAAACGAAATAATATCTTTAGTAATCTTATTAATATACATTTAAATTTGAAAAAGTGATTATAGATATTAGAATGGTTAAATTAATTTGTAATTATATGGGATACGATTATCCTTACGAGAAAAGCCCGTTAGAATTTTGGTGTTGTCCTGATTGTGAAATGGTAATAGGATCTAGAATAAAAGAGATTTCCACAGAAGAAATTGAGTTGATGTGGCAAAATCTTCAGATATATAATGGAAGGAAATTAGGAGTTCCAAAGCATATTCAAAATTTTATTGATAAAAAAAGCAACATCTATTATGGGATAATCGATTTGACTTTCAATGAAGGAATACGATTCAACATGAATATTCCTATACATTTTGAAATACTAGAAACCCTAACCTTACTTTATGATGTTGTTTTCGTATCAGGCATATATTGGGATTATCTTGATACAGAAATTGATATTGACATATCCAGTAAATTTCAAAATTTTATGAAGGCAGGCTATATTATTCCTTATGATGTAGATATTATGGGATTCTGGCGCCTAACTAAATTCAGAGAGGAAAAAAAATTGAGAGGTATTTTTTTTGATGATATGCTAGTTAATCCCACTATAGAGGGAAATCTCGTTGAAACCATGACATATGAGGATTTTCAGGAAATTAACAAACTTCCAGAGGTAGAAATTTATAGACTACTCGGAGATACAAGATTGCCAGAAAATGAGCGACACTTCGCCCCTCAAAAATTGAGATTAATTCTAAATACACTCAATAGGCATACAATACATGCTTCCATTTTGAATACTCCGATCTATATTGAAACTGATGCCAAAGAGATAATTAGATGGAAATTAAATAGAATAACAAGAGCTTTTTCCTTAGATCTTTTACACGATGTCGATTTAACCAAAGATTTTTTAAATAACATCTCAATAGACATTCCTATAAATCTAAGTTTTGATGAGGTAAAGGAATTTAAGAATACCAAAGCGTGTAATGATTTTAGAAAATCCGTTTTTAACGTCACGGAACAATATAGAAAAAAGACAGATGTAGAAATTTTACAAAAATTATTGTGGGAATTTTATGAACATCTCAACGAATTTAATGAGGCGGCACAAAGCTACTCAAATGTTAGAACAGGCATCTTAACTGGGGTGGTAAGTACTATAGGTGGATTATTAGAGGGATTAAACAGCGCTCTTATTAGTGGGATTGGAGCATCTGCTGCATCAATGCTAATAAACTCTTTTTTCCGAAAATTTTATGAGATTACCCATAAAGATTGGGCAATTTTGTTATGGAAATGGAAAAAAGGAAAGCAAGAAAAGTAGTTTAAATATCGTATGCAATAAAAATAAGGGGAATAACGGTAGTTAGAAACTTGTGGCTGAAAGGTGGTTATTGCATAGCCTATCGGCTACCTCCTTTCAGACTATCCGTATTATACCGAGTCTGCAAAATTCTCATAAAATCGAATTTTTTGGATTGGTTATGTTAAGTGATGCATGTGCTTTTATGGTGGGATGCACCAGTTGAGATACATATTAACGTATTTTCTTACTTGGGTGAGTATTAATTCAAATGATTCATCAGGAGATGGGACTACAACCATGCAAAGGGCAATGAATTCACCACTTGGGATATGCAAGGGAAGGAGCAAATCACGACTGCATGAATATGAGCGAACACCAAAGAACCATACCAATGCTTGAGTTAAAATGTTTGAATCATCTGTTTTTGTGAATGTCCTCATAATATAACGAGACACATAATTAATGGGGTATCTTATTTTTCCACCATCGGGGGTGCGATTAATGGAAATATGTCCTAATTTCCAGATGTCCCTTATCTCCCTCCAATCCAATAAACGAGCAGCATTAAGGAAAAGAATATGTATGTGAGGCTGACCGTAAGCCTTAGATTCTTCACCCTTCCTGTTTTTCTCCCCTGAATGAGCCTGAATAGTGCAGAAATATTTAGGAAATTCTCTTGGAGAATAACCTTTCTTAATCCTCCTTTTGTTATCAACTTTAAAATGGTATTTCAATGAAGTCATAAACCGATTAAGCTCTTTTTTAACAACAATCCACATTTCCAGTTTATTTTTAAACAAAGCAGGGTTGATGGTCAAGGTCAGTAAAACGGATTTACTATTATGATATTGAGCATTTAAAGAATCCATACGAGATTTAACTTTCTTGGTATAAGACTCAGAGAAACGATGGGTAAGAGGAATAAACAATTCTTTCCCTTTAGCATTTTTACAGTAAATGAATCTCCGAATGTTGAAAGCCTCCAAATAATCATTGAAAGACTGTAAAACAAAGCTGAAGAAGGCTTTTTCCATTCTTACCTTGTTGCCATACTCAAAGCCCTCAAAAACTTCTGTAGGGAATATAGCAGGGGCATCATCGGTTTTAATTTCAACGCCATACTGGGCTTTATATTGCTCTCTGTAGATACTAAGCAATTCATCATAATCAACTTCTGGAGCAACCTGAGTATTCCATACTTCTTGGCAATACTTATTAAATGGAATGCCTCCCCTCTCTAGGAGATGGGAAGGAAAAAGTTTAATCAAGCATTCA
Source organism: Thermoplasmatales archaeon (assembly GCA_011052825.1). Taxonomy (GTDB): domain Archaea; phylum Thermoplasmatota; class E2; order UBA202; family JdFR-43; genus DRIF01. The sequence continues at coordinate 15,152 of DRIF01000042.1, read as the reverse complement.
CCCTCTTATCATGATTGTTGCATGATATCCACGGTAAATGGATGAAACAAAAAAAGAACAAAGAGAGGGAAGAAAAATCCGCCAAAAATACCGTCGTTTTTGTTCGCTGTTCTCTAGATGTGATAACCCCTAGACCACACCCGCATTTCCAAGAAAAATATTAACATTCTTTAAATATTTTGAGGTTTTAGAGGAAATCATTAAAAAATCAGAATGAATGAAGAAATCGTCGTGTAAGTATTTATGTTATGAACGATAGCCATAGCAGTTGTGTATTTCATTCTCACGAATTTTTATATCTTGTGAATAGCAATCTTCTATTTTCCAATCCTCTAAATTTTTTGTAAAGTTCTTTCAAATATTTCTGAAGTTTTCTTTCTGTATTTCCTCTGCTTTATCATAAGTTTAATTTAGAGCTTGAAACATTTTTCAATTAACTCTTCGCAGTCAAACCGGTTTATAGATAACTGTACGGAAAAACATACTTTTCCATCAAAATTTTTAGGGGGCAGATAGTAAAATGAAATTCAGAAAAGAGAGTAGAGCAAATCAAAAAATTCATTATCTGATAGAATATTTTAAATTACTGTTGTGTTTTTGATTTATGCCAATCGTCCATGTATTTTTATGGGAAGGTAGAGAGGAAGAAGAGTTAAAGGAAATGGTAAAGAAAATAACAAAAGTATTTGTTGATATGGGCATTCCAGAAAATGCAGTTGAGATATTGGTTCATGAAACTCCAAAAGCAAGATGGGCAATTGGAGGAGAGCTTGCATCTGAGAAATTTCCGTAAGTTTTATAAATGCAATTTAACCCCTCTCCTGTTTATATACTTGCAAAGAATTTATTTTCAAGCATCAAAGCCTACATGTAATAAAGTGTCCTAAAGTGGACACTTGCAGGCACGATAGAACTTCTTCTCTTTTTATCTATTCAATCTTCTTTTCACTGAATCTATAAATTCATTGTCCAAAAAACAATGAGAGAGATTTCATCAACGACTTTTTAGTCAAATTACAGCACATCAAAAAATTCATCATCAAAAGTTGGAGTTAAAGCACCGGCAAATCCTTTTTCAAAATAAGCTGGGCAATCTATCTCTTCAAAAGAATCTTCTATTTCTTGCCCATATTTTACCCCATCAGGATTTCTGCATTTTATGCCATCGAAATTGAGGCAAAATTCACATTTAACCATAATAATAATTTTGCATAACTTAATATTTCTTTCCTCTCCTAAAATGATTTTACTTCTGCTTCTATATTTAAATTAATTCTTCTCTGTAAAATTAAAAATGAAAGGATAAGTTAAAGATTGAGCAATCTTTTATCTTCTCCTTCTTCTATAATTGGTTTGTAAGATGATATTCTATCGAGAGCTTCTTCAATATCCTCTATTTTTGTTATTAGATAGTAAGAAACCTTTGTTTCTCCCTCTTCTGTAGAGGTTACTTTAACAATATATCCTCTTTTGCTTGAATATATCACTTCTTTTTCTATTTTTTCCTCCTTTTTTATTTTTTCTGAATTCTTCTTTTTTTCAAGACCCTCATCAATTTTTCTCTCTATCTCCTCTATGTCCTCCCTTGATATTTTCTCCCAATTCTTTTCTTTTAAAAAATCCTCATATCCCTCAAAATATTCTTTTTCAATGGATTTTTTTTCTTCATGTTTCACAGACATTTCAGGAAGTATGAATTCTTTAACCATGAGAAAATATTTCTTAAATATTTAAAAAGTTATGCCTTCTTCCTGCTTGCCTGTATTGCTTTTTTTAAAACTCCCATTAGCGTGTGATATTCCCATTTAGATAGCATGGCTCTTCCAATTATTCTTCTAAAAAGAATTTTTGTTTTCTCCATTTTAAAATCAGGATAGTTTATTTCCTTTAGTAGCAAATCAAAAAATTCGTACAGTTTCTCCTTTTCTTTTCCATCTGCCAGTAAAACTTCTTTTGGTTCGTATCTGTTGACAAAAAGTTCATAGAGAACTATGCAGACAGCATGAGATAGATTCAGCGTTGGATATACTTCACTTGCAGGAATTTTTATCAGCAAATCACAATTTTTTATTTCTTCATTTAAAAGCCCATAATCCTCCCTCCCAAAAGCTATTCCTATTCTTCCTTCCATCTTGTATATTTCTTCTGCAAATTTTTTGGGTGTAAATGATTTTCTGAGATGATGTTTGTCATTTTTGCTTTCTATTGCAGATGTTCCAGCCATGTAATCAACTTTTTTTAAAGCTTTTTTGAATGTTTCTAAAACAATTGCATTATCTATTATCTCCTGAGCATGCATTGCAAATTTCCTGCAGTCATCATGTTCCATATCGAAGGAAGGATTAACAATAATAAGATTTGAGAAATCAAAATTTTTCATTATTCTCGCAACTGCCCCAACATTGCCTGGATATTTTGGTTCCACCAGTACTATAAAAAATTCCATTATATGCTGAATATGTAAATCAATATTGGAATTGTCTCATCCTTTAATCCAGCATTGTTGTAACCTACAACTTGAAGATATCTGTATCCTATATCTCCTCTCCACAACCATTCATATGGATAGAGTGTGTCTATGTTCTCCAGTAGCCCATTTACATAAAATGATACATTGTCTATTCTTGAATCTCCATCATAAGCTATAACTCTAACAGTTATCTTTCCTATTACAACAGTATTTCCAGATGCAAGAGGCCATATTGCCCTATCAAAAATATAGAGGTATCCAAATACAGGTTTCTGAAGAAGTACAGTTGGGGCTGATGTATCAATCTTTATATCAAAATTTTTGGTTGTTTCAACATTTCCCTTATCATCTTCACTATAAAATTCAATTGTATGTTCTCCATCTTGGTCAATAAAGAATGAACCTGTATATGTAATCCATGCCCCTCCATCTATTCTGTATTTAGTATATGCTATTGCATCTCCATCCGGGTCTGTTGCTGTAAATGTTACCTCAACAGACGTTATATACCATCCATTCTTTCCGTTTGGTGAGGATGGATTTAGAGAATAGGTTGTTGTTGGAGGAGAGTTTCCTCCCTGAATTGTGAAATGATGAACTGAACTTTTCCTACCATTTCCTAAATTATCTACTGCATATATTGTGAAATTATATTCTCCAACTATATTGTAAATTCTATTTCTGTAGTAGCCACAGCATCCATATTGATACATAGTAAAGTTTGAAAAAGAGCCGTCAGGATATTCGACTTCTAGAAAAACTCTTTTAACTCCGGATTTATTATCTGTTACATCACAACTCACATTAACATAGTTGCCAGGTAGCTGAACAGAAGGAAATGCAACAATATTTGTAATGGATGGCGGAACTGTATCTACAATATATGTAACATTGTGTGTTGTCTCTTCATTTCCAACAATGTCATCGCTATAAAATTCTACATAATTTGTTCCTTCCTTAGTTAAGTAAAAGGGTGCGGAATATACATAAAAATTGTTTCCTTTTCCAACTCCTGTTCCAGGAATTGGATGCCAAGTTCCATTCCATATGCGATAATATATGGAGTTAACTCCAGATACAGTATCAGTAGCAGATAATATTATCATTGAAGTGGGAAGTATATAATTTCCATAAGATTGGGACGCACTTATTGTTGTAATTGGAGGATTTAAGTCAACTCCTATTTTTAAATCCGCTGATGGGGGCGGATTTTCAGAATTTTCAGCAACATCTCTTGAAATTGTATAAAGTTCATAATATCCTTCTCCGTTAGGGGCTGTGAAATTCCATTGCCATGGTGGAGAATTATCTCCTCCATATGGTATCCAGGAACCCCAGGAATAGTTGTTACTGCTGTATCTATAATATAAATTTACAGCCAACAACCCAGAAAGATTGTCACTTGCAGATGCATTTATGGTTATAGGGGTTGTGCTGTGCCAGTATTGAATCTGGGTTAAGTTTGAATATGGTGGAGTTGCATCATAAGCACATGTTTCAGTATATCCAGTTAAGGTTTCTGTATTGCCTGCCAAATCTTTGGCTCTGGTTCCAAGCCTGTAATATCCTTCTCCAGCTGTAAAATTAAAGTCCCATTGCCATGGAGAAGAATAATCAAATGAAAATAAATTCCATGAACCCCATGATGAATTGTCAGCGCTATATCTATAAAGCAATCTTACTGACTCTAAGCCATAGTTATCGCTTGCAGTTGCAGTTACAGTTGCATTGCTGTTATACCAATATTGAGGAAGGGTATTTACAGAACTGCTTGGAGGGGTTGTATCTTGCAGAGTGAAATTATATAGGGCAGATGCTGACCATCCAGTTGCATTATAAGCTTTTATAACATAAGTGTAATTTCCTAAGGGGTCTGGGTATGAATAGCTCCCATTATAATACCATGTACTTGGAGAGATATAACTCATTGAAAAGTTTCCCTTCATAGTAGAATTTGGATAATATATTATGGCATACGCTTGGCTTGCATTTGTAATATCAGCAGTTATATTATTATATCCAGGAACTTCCACAGGATCAGGGGCATCATTAACAGAATTTATATTTGGCTGAGCCATTGTCATAAAAGCCATTGTGAAAACTACCGCAAATGCTACCAGTTTTTTCATAAATGTTAATCTATATAGAATATTAAAATCTTTTGAAGAAGATGCGAGGGGCCGGATTTGAACCGGCGATGGCCTACGCCAACAGATCTTGAGTCTGCCGCCTTGGACCTGGCTTGGCTACCCTCGCTTGCTTTATGATAATGCTACACAATTTTTTAACTTTATCGTGTTAATATCATTCAAAAAGAAATTTACATGGGATGGAAGTAAAAATGGGAGAGAAGAGGCAGTTTTAATTGGTCTCTACCCCAACTCTCCACTTTTCTCAATATTCAAATCAGCACTTAAATTTATCGAAATTTTTCATTTTTTAACTAACTTAAAACAAATTCATTCAATATTGCCTAATTTATGCTAAAGTTTAATAATACAATACACATTTTATGCTGAAATTCAGAAGGTGAAATCATGAAAAAAATATTCATAGCAGTTTTTGTTGCAATTTTACTTATTTTTCCTTATACTCTGCTGAAAGGAGAAACAAAAATTTTGCTGGAGGAAAATGATGAAGGAGATGCTCAACCTGTTGCAAAACTTCAATGGTTTTCTCCAAATGGGGAACTTCCAGGAACATATGAAGAATATATACTCAGGCATCCTCTCTCGCCTGCTAAATTTGGCAGATTTTTTTCAACAAAAAATTTTTTGCATACTCCACAGCACTCAATTTCAATATTAATTGATGAGAATATTTATGATGAGATTGAAGATGTAATAAAAAAATATATTTCTGACTTGGAAAATGAAGGATATTCTGTATTTTTGCAAAGTGTATATGGTGGAACACCTGAAGAGATAAAAGAATGGGTGAGAGAGCGTTATGAAAAAGGAAGCGAGGGAATTGTTTTTGTTGGGGATATAACCGCATGCTGGGCTGAGGTATCTAACTCAGTTTTTCCATGCGACCTTTTTTATATGGATTTAGATGGAAACTGGGAGGACAGGGATAATGACGGGGATTATGAAATTCACACTTCTGGAGAGGGAGATATGGCACCTGAAGTTTATGTTGCAAGAATTAATGCCCACACTCTCACATACGACACCGAATCTTCAATGATCAATGATTATTTTAATAAAACCCATGAATATAGAACAGGTAAACTTTTTCAACCATGGAGGGGGCTTGAATATATTGATGAGGATTGGTATGATATGGATGTTAATCTTGATTTAATTTACGGTAGCAATGTAACACGTCATGATTATGGATATTATACAACAGGAAAAGATTATTTAAAGCAGATGAGTATTGGACAGCATTTTGTGCAGGTATGCGCTCATAGTTATTCTGGGGGTCATTATTTTAGCACACGACCAACTGAATCAGCTTCATATGCTCACGTATATGTATACAGTCCATCCACCATCAATGCTAAATTACTTCTAGGAAGTGATGATGGAATAAAAGTATGGTTGAATGGCGAAAATATTTATACAAATGATAGATATGGACGGTGGCGTAAAGATAGCTATACAGCAGATGTTTTGCTTGAGGAGGGATGGAACAGGTTATTATGCAAAATAAGTCAGGAAGGAGGAGATTACAAATTCTCAGCACGCTTTACAGATAAAAATTACAATACAATCAGCAGTTTAAAATATCAGGTTAACAATCCTTCCATTTATGGGAGTGAGGGAGAATTTATAAGAGGCTGGTTACTGAACGGTTTTCATTATGACACTTCAGATAGATTTTGGGATTATTTAACAACCAATTATCTTGGGCTTGATGAAGGTTCAATTAACCCTGAAGAAGGAGATGTGATGGGTGGATGCACGTGGGAGAGATATGATACAGGATATCCATATGTTGATATGGGAGATTATTGCAATAATGCAGATTATGGTGTCTGCTATGCTTTTACCAGAATTTATTCCGAAAATGAAAAAAATTGTCAGCTATGGATTGGATATGACGATGGCGCACGTATATGGTTAAATGGAGAGGAAATATTATATGACAATAGATATGGAGGATTTGAAGCTGATATGAAGAAGGTTAATGTAACTCTTCACCCAGGAGAAAATAAACTTTTGATAAAAATATCTGAATGGATGGGTTCTCATGGTTTCAGTGCTAGGTTTTGTTATGAAGATGGAAGTGTTGTAGAGGGTTTAACATATGAATTTGAAAATCCCCCAATAACCTATATAGGAGAGTGGCTTATTAATGGTCCATATCTAAATACAAACAGAAGCTCGAGATTAAGCAAGGATTATTTAGGAGGAGAGGGGGAAATTTCTCCAAGTGAAGGAGATATTGCTCCTTTTGGAAAATGGGAGAAGGGAATAGGAAATGCGTGTCCATTTGACATTGGAAATTTTTTCAACCATGGCGACTGGGTTTTTTCAGAAGACATTCAAAATAATGATCCTCCTGTTTTGTTTTACAATTTATTTGCATGTGGTCCGGGACGATTTACTGATGAAAATTATCTTGCTGGGACTTACATTTTTCATACAACATATGGATTGATTACAATCGCATCTTCAAAAAGTGGAAGCATGCTAAACTTTGATGACTTCACTCATCCTTTAGGAGAAGGAAAAAGCATTGGAGAAGCATTTAAAGAATGGTTCGTGTCTCAAGCTCCATATCAGCAATGGGAGAAGGAATGGTATTATGGAATGGTTATCTGTGGAGACCCAACATTGCATATTTTATTTCCAACAAAAGTTGATATAACGAAGCCTGAAAATGGAATTTACATAAAAAATAAAAAAGTTTTTCCATTTTTTACAACTTTAATCATTGGAGAAATAGATATAGAGGCTGATGCAACTTCTGCAAGTGGGATTGAGAGAGTTGAATTTTACATTGATAATGAAATTAAAGCAGTTGATAATTCATATCCCTATAACTATACATGGGATGAAAAAATTTTATTTAGGCATAAGCATGTGATAAAAGTTATTGCTTATGATTATGCTGGCAATAAAGCAGAAGATGAAATAAGAGTTTGGAAATTTAAATAAATAAGTTTTTAAGTTTATTCATAATTATCTTTAAATGAAAGACATCAAATCAGGCAAAAACATGCTGTTAATTTTCATGGCTCTAATTATAGTAGTTATTGTAATAGTTGTTGCTCCTTCTGTATATCAAAGTTATAAGGAAGTTTTCAACCCAAATCCTGACAGCGACAAAGACGGAGTTCCAGACAAAGATGACGCATTTCCAGATGATCCAAAAGAGTGGGAGGATAGCGACGGAGATGGCATAGGAGATAATGCAGATAATGATGATGACAATGATGGAATACTTGACAGCCAAGATTATTTGCCTTATAATGATGGAGCCATAAAGGTAGAAATAGAAAAACTCAGAATAAATGATTATTTGGTATTGAGCCAGCCAACAGCAAAAATATATGCAACAGTGAGCATTGATGATCATGTTTACATGCTTCCAGAAGAAGGAATAAAAGAATTAAATATAGACCAGGATGAAACAGTAAACTGGAGTGTAACACATAATATAGATGATAAGGTTGGCTATCACACCATAAAAATTGATTTGTATTATAAGGATATTCTTAATAGGGATAAGCAAATTGATATAAATGGAGAAGATAGTGATAAAAACACAGGAAAAAATCTGATTATAGAATATTATATAGGAAATAGCATAGGGCATCAATATCCTGATGGAAGCACTTATAAAATTTCTGATGGAAGTGATGACGGAAATGATTCAATACTTTTTGAGGAAAAAGACGCAAGAATTTATTTCAGGATAGTAACTGTCGAGGCAAAAAAATAGTTATAATCCTGATTTTGCCAGTTTTTTTATTTTTTTCATTTCCTTCTCACTTATACCATATTTTTCCCATTTGACTCTTTTTTCTTTAAACTTCTTTTTAAATAAATCTGGAGTTTTTCCTTCTATATAATCAGGAATTTCAATATTCATTGAATATAAAACAGTTGGCACAACATCTATAACACTAATACTGCCATTCCACTCTTTTATATTTTTTCCATGAGCCATAAAAATACCATTTTTCCCATGCTCTCCTTTAAAATGAAATTTTTCAGGTTTATCAACTATTCTTTCAAAATTTAGCATATCCATTATTGCATATCCTTCCTGGAGTTCGATAATAATGTAAACTTTTTTATCGTCTTCATAAATTTCATGTGCCTTCATTATTTTTTTTTCTTCGCACTCAAAATTATTAACTAACCTTATAATTTCTTTTTCAACCTCCTTTTTACATATTATTGCTCTAGAGCTTGACGAAAGACAGAAGGCAGTTGACTTTTCAAAATTTATTGAATTTTTTTTGAAGGCAAGAGAAAATAGAATTTTTCTGATGAATGGGAGATGGGTGAAATTTTTTGGCATGTAGGATAAAATTTTTGCAATTTTTTTTCCTATTTTCAGTCCCTTCTCTTCTTTAACTGCATGAACAAACCCTTTCTCGTAAAGCAAATTATTCAAAAAAATATTTCTCCTTATTCCATAAAATCCATGGTCTGAAACTATAAAATAATTTGCTCTAAAATTTTCCATAATTTTTCCTATCTCCTCATCAATTTTTTTATAAATTTCAAAAACCTCCTTCTTATTCCACAAAAAATGCTGAACCAAATCTGTTGCTCTGTAGACAATCATACTAAAATCCCATTCAAAATTTTTCATTAAAGCAATGCCAGCTCTCGTCCTGCTTTCAATCCATTCATTTAAAATTTTGACAACTTTTTCTGGGTTGTAGTAAGATGCTATTCTAATTGGCAAATCATCAATAATCAGATGTTCCATTTTATACCCAGAAAGAAATTTTCTTGCCTCTAATGGCATAACAAAATTTTCGCCAGGGGGCGTGAGCAGACCAGATACAACAACACCATTTATTCTCTCTGGAGGATACGTGATGGGGACATTTATTACAATACTTTTCCTTCCTATCCTGCCTAGCAAATTCCATATGGCTGGCTTCTTCCTGCTTCTGGAGGATACAATTTTTATATCTCCATCAAAATAAAAAAAATCATATATCCCATGTTTTGAAGGTGACACTCCAGTCACAATGCTCGTCCAGGCAGGCGCAGAAGAAGGAGGAAGCGTTGACTTTAATTTTCCATAGCATTGGTAAAATTTTTGCAGATTTGGCAGTTCATCAATCCATTTATCAATAAGTTTTGGCTCTGCACCATCTATGCCTATTACAATGCTCTTCATTCTATTTTGTATACTTTGTCACCTTCTCTAACTCTATCTATAACTTTTATACCTATTTCATCTCCAGGCTTGGCTGTCTCAATTTTCTGCCTGTTTATTTCCATTGATTCAACAGTTTGCTCAAAATCTGTTGTTGCTCCCTTTATATGAATTCTGTCTCCAATCTTTAAATTTCCATCAGTTATCTTTATTGCTGCAACCCCTATTTTTGAAAAATAATGCTCAATAACTCCTATTTCCTGTTCCATAATTGTAATATATAAATTATATTTATGAATTTTTAATTTTATTAAGATTTATCATTCCTTTATCAATTCCTTTATTTCCTCAATGCTTGGCACCCTGCCAGCTATCTTCGCTTCTCCATCTATTGCCAAGCCAGGGGTCACCATTATGCCGCGTTTCATTATCTCCTCCACACTCTCAATTTTAACAATCTCCACATCTTTTTTCCCCATTTCTTTTATTGCCTCTTTCACTCTTTTTTCCAACAACTTACATTTTGCACATCCACTGCCCAAAACTTCTATTTTCATTTCATCATCTCCTTTATTTTTTCAATCACTTTCAAAATTTTCCTGCCAAGGGGAGTGAGAGAGTAGATAATGTAGTTGCCTAGGGATTTGCCATCTATTAAACCTATTTCCTTCAATATTGAGATATGATATGAGCATTTTGAATAAGGGCAATCAATAATTTTTGCAAGCATACATACACACATTCTTTGCCTATACAATCCATAAAGAATTTTTAATCTCTTTTCATCTGAGATTGCCTTAATCATCCCTTCAATTTTCTTTAAATCAGGTATAGATTTTTCTATAACTTCGAGTCCGCCTTTCCTTTCCAACTCCTTTTCTATTTCTGGTGGAATTTCCACCTTTATATTACAACATTTCATAAAACCACCCCATAAATATATCCAACAATTGTTGAAAATATTACAACAAGGACAATATATGTTAGAGATTTTTTACCTCCCGTTACCTTCGTAATAACAATCATGTTTGGCAAACTTAAAGAAGGTCCAGCAAGTAGCAAAGATAAAGCAGGTCCAGCTCCCATGATGCCTGAGTTGTAGCCAAATAAATCATTTACAATAGGCACTTCCAGCAGTGTGGGCATATAAAGAACTGCTCCTATTATAGAGGCAATGAAACAGGAGCGAAGGTTATTTCCCCCCATGTAATCTTTTATTGCCACTCCCACTGCTTTATCAGGCTTGGCATCTACAAATTGAGAAGCTATGCCACCAACTACTCCAACAAGAAAAACTCCTGCCAGAAGAACAGGAAATAATCTTTTGAATAAAAACCAAGTTTCATTTCCCCATTCCTTCACCTCCTCTCTTGAATAATAAAAAATCAACAGAATGGCTATCAGAATTGTTAAAACATAAATTGCAGAGAATTTTACATTCCATGGAAATGGAGATGTGGCGAAGATAAGTAGTAAAATTAAAAGTGTGAAAACAGCAAGAGAAACCCGTCTTTGATTTTTATCTTTATTTTTCTCATAAACAAAATTCTTATTTTCTCTCACCTCTTCATCATGCTTTTTAAAAATTGTTGCCATTATAATGCCAATTACCACTGACATTCCAACAGATGCAACAGCTCTTGCAATTCCAATATCAAAACCAAGCACTCTGGCGGTTAGAAGAATGGCAAGAATGTTGACAGCTGGTCCAGAGTAAAGAAATGTTATTGCTGGTCCAATTCCAGCTCCTCTTTTATAAATGCTAGCAAAGAGAGGTAATATTGTACAGCTACAAACTGCAAGTATTGCTCCAGATACAGAGGCAACAGAATAAGAAATATATTTTTTGGTTCCAGCTCCAAAATATTTCAGTATGCTTTCTTTTGAAACAAAAACTGCTATTGCACCAGCTATAAAAAACGCAGGAATCAGGCAAGTTAAAACATGCTCTGAAAGATACCCAGTCAATGCATTTATACCAGCTTGCAATATTTCCTCCAGCATTCTCATCATTTCAATTTTTTTTGAAATATTATTGAAAAGAAATATATAAAATTTGCTATTTCAAATTTTTTTGAAATTATTCTACCTCAAAATATAAAAGTTTAAAACAAGTATGATATCATGGAAAATCGAGATGGAGTTGCATTTATTAGAGGCATAAATATGTATGAGGACATAAAATTAAAAAAGGAGATGATAGAGTTATGCATTATACAGATGCTGTCAAAACTGAAAAAATTTTCTCGTCTTACTTTGGCAGAAGAATATATAGCAACGAGGATATGAAAACAATAGAGGGGTTGAAATGAAGAGTATAAAGATAAAAGTAGTTCCAAATGCAGATAAAAATGAGATTATTGAAGAAGGGGATAGATTGAAAATTAAGGTTACTTCTCCGCCAGCAGGCGGGAGGGCGAACAAAAAAGTTGTTGAAATGCTGGCAAAATTTTATGGAGTTAAGAAAAAATGCATAAGGATAAAGAAGGGTTTAAGGTCAAGGGAAAAAGTTATTGAAATTGAAGAAGATTGATCTAAGTTAAATTTTTAATTTGATTTGAGATAAACCATGGTGCATTCAAAGTATTTTGGAATTATAACTGTTTTATCTGCAAGCATAATGTGGGCTGTTGAACCAATATTTGCAAAACTTTCATATCAAAATTCAGATTTTGTTCATACGTCTGGAATTAGGGCAATGTTTGTTACTCTTACAGCATTCATATATGTTGCATTTTCAGGCAAAAAAAATTTTTTAGTAAGCAGAAAACAGTTTCCCTCCCTCATTTATGTTGCAATAGCTGGAACAATCTTTGCAGGCTTTATCTATTTTTTTGCTTTAACTAAAATTCCTGTTGTAAATGCAGTTTTAATTGGGCATATGCAACCAATTTTTATAATACTGATTGGATTTTTTGCGCTAAAAGAAGATAAACTAACAAAGTTTGATTTTGCAGGCATTTCTTTGATGATTTTATCTGGAGTGCTTGTAACAACAAAAAGGATTGAGAATTTCATGCTCCTGAAATTTGGAACATTTGAAGATTTGATGGTTTTAACGGCTACCATTTCATGGGCTACAACTGCCATAGTTGCGAGAAAATATCTCAGAAAAATGAATGCTGGAAGCATAACTTTTTATAGATTTTTATTTGCATCAATTTTTTTCATTTTTTTCATAGAAACTACTTCTGACTTAAAAATTTCAAATGCATATCAAATTGTGGTTGGAATTGTTGTTGGAATTGGAACCATATTCTATTATGAAGGTTTGAAAAGAATAAAGGCAGCACAGGTTTCTGCAATAGAACTTTCCACACCATTTTTTGCTTCAATTCTTGGCTTTCTAATTCTTCATGAAGCCCTTACAAAAATGCAGATTGCTGGAATTTTATTACTTTTTACAGGTATTTATTATCTCTCGAAAAAGGAGGAGTTGAAGGCAGTTTAAAACGTTTTAATTTTGAGCGGGAAAATACTTATATTAAAAGTTTATTAACGTTTTATGCCTGTTGAAAAAAACATGGATTTCGCAGAATTCTTTAGATATATCCAGGGAGTTATCAGAGAAAAAATTAAAAGAGAAATAGACGATGAGGACATGAAATACGCTCTTGAAGGGGGAAAAATGCTACGCCCAGCTATGCTCATTTTATCATTCAAAGCATGCAATGGGAAAGACGAATATTATGATAATGCTCTTGAGAGTGCAATGGGGATTGAACTTGCCCATTCTGCTTCTTTAATACACGATGACATTATGGATGGAGATGATGAGAGAAGGGGAAAACCTTCATTGCATATCATAAAAGGAATAGGTTCTGCAATACTTGTTGGGCATAGAATGATTAGCAAGGCATTTAGAATTTCAGTTAATCATGGAATGGAGAATGCAAAAATATTTCTGGATACGTGGGATAAATCTCTGATGGGGCAATTGAAAGATATAGATTTTACAGCTCATCTCAAAGATATCTTGAATGGAAAAAAACCTGAAGAACTTGTTAAGGAATATTTTCGTATAATAGAAATGAAGACAGCTTCTCTATTTGCAACTGCATGCAGGGCTGGCGCCATAGAGGCGAAAGCTCCGCTTGAAGTGAGAGATTTGATGGAAGAATATGGAAGAAGGGTGGGTATAGCATATCAGCTTGCAGATGATTTAGTTGACATAGCAAATGGAAAATTTGAGGAAGGAATAATAATGCCAATTATAAGGGCTTTTGGAGACAATGTTAATGAGGATTTGATTGAGCAGATTAAGAAGGATGGCAACAAAATACTCGAAGAAGCTCTGAGGAGAAATGGACTTGATTTGAGAGAAATGTATATGAATGAAATCAAAAAGCAGATTATGGAAGCAAATGAACTGGCTGATTCTCCTCTGATAGCTGATTCTCCTTATAAGAAGTTGTTGAAGGAAGCCCCAATTTACATTGTAAATGCAATGATCAAAAACATAAAAATGGTGATGTGATGGCAATAGAACAAAAGGGTATGCTATCGCCTTTTACTATTTTTACATCTATAATAACTGGCTCTTTTTTTCCATTGCTTGGCTCTTTTTTTGCCGTTTTTTTTATAAACAAAATTTACTGGACTGGATTGGTACTTACCGCAATAGGAGGATTTCTGGCTCATTATCTTCTTGCGCATACAATTCATGACCTCTTCCATTATGAAATTGAAAAAAGGGCTACTTTCAGCAAACTTTCATTAAAAATTTTACTTGCAATTAGCCTTGCAATTCTACTTTTCATTGCAATTTATCTTTCATATTACTCAGGATGGCCTGTTATAATATTTGCATTGATAGGTGCTGTTGCATGCATGTATGCAGAAGGTTTGATTCATCATGAATCTCAGATGGCTATAGGCGCAATGTTTCTTGTTATTGGCTCATTTTATGTTCAGATGGGATATTATATGGGTGTGGAAGAAGTTTTTAAAATGGGAAAGGAGTGGATGGAAGCTATATTGCTTTCTCTATTTGCTTTTTTCAGTCAGTATGGATGGCTCTTGTTTTACAGGCTTGATGACTATGGATGGAGTACAAAAAAAAGAAATGAGAGCATACTAATAACAAAAATTGGGTTGATTTTTTTGGTTATGGTCTTTGCTGTTCATGTGCTGTTTTAGGACATGTAAATTAATGAAAAATCCCTATTGTCCTAATTAAAAATAGTTAATTCTGGAATAAAAAAATTCATGCCATGTCCAGATATGATCGGTCAATTTCTCCAGCATCGCTGGAGAAGAATCTCTTCGAAATTCATTTATAAAGTTCCAGTAGAATTGGAATAATTCCAGTGCATTTTCCAATCTCTTTTTATTCTTGGAAAAGCATTTTGTTTTTCTTACTAATCTTCCAATTCTCTCCCTTAAT
>DRIF01000041.1 GCA_011052825.1 Thermoplasmatales archaeon | reverse complement strand
TTGCCAGAATACTATGCTCACACCTGTATTAACTATGGTTAATTGGTAAAAATTAGGGAGAAAGGAAGAGTTATCGATAAAGAAAAAAGAATAATCTATGGAAATCCTGAATCTACAGACATAGAAACCACAAATATCGAAAATTTCAATGGTATCTTAAGGGAGAGAATTGGAAGATTAGTAAGAAAAACAAAATGCTTTTCCAAGAATAAAAAGAGATTGGAAAATGCACTGGAATTATTCCAATTCTACTGGAACTTTATAAATGAATTTCGAAGAGATTCTTCTCCAGCGATGCTGGAGAAATTGACCGATCATATCTGGACATGGCATGAATTTTTTTATTCCAGAATTAACTATTTTTAATTAGGACAATAGGACAATATGAGCATGAAACATTTGGAGAAAGAAATACAATGAAGTCATTTCCACTCTGGAGGTGGAAGTTGACAACCCTCTCTGCAATAATCGAAATATTAAAATATGCTAAGGGGTGTATTGAGCATGGACATGAAGCAGGAGGAAGTAACAACACTCCATGATATATGTGTTGATGGAGATAAATTGATAAAAATTATTAATGAGGTTACTTCAGAAAGACCAGTTTCCATTATAGTGCCAATGCTTTATAGAGAATTGAAAAATAAAGCAATAGGGAATATACTAAAAGGACTTAACAAATGCACCTATGCTGAAAAAATTGTAATCGCTCTTTCTGCAGAAAATAAAAAGGAGTTTGAAGAAGTGAAAAGGTTTTTCGGCAAACTTAAACCAAAACATTTAATAATGTGGTGCAATGGTCCAAGAGTTACTGAACTTTTAAAAGATTTAAAAAAAGATGGAATAAATGTTCTGAAATACAGAGGAAAGGGAAGAGATGTGTGGCTTGCTCTCGGAATTACAAGTATCTCTTCATATGCAATAGCTATTCATGATGCAGACATTGTTACATATAATGAATTAATTCCAGCTAAACTTTTATTTCCTATACTTGAACCAGAACTTGATTTTAAATTCAATAAGGGTTATTATGCCAGGGTAAATATTGAAAAGAGTATTATCTATGGAAGAGTTTTTCGATTATTTTTACATCCACTTCTTAAAGCACTTGTGGATGAAATAGGATATGAACCAGATTTACTGAATTTTTTAAGGTCGTTTAGATACCCTCTTTCTGGGGAATTTGCAATGACTAAGGACATTTCAATTGACCTTGATGTTCCTGGAGATTGGGGGATTGAAATAGGAATACTTGCAGAAATATACAGAAATGTCGCAAGGAAAAGAATTTGTCAGACAGATTTGGGAATATATGAACATAAACACCAGCAGATTGGTGATGAAGAAAAAGGACTGGTTAAAATGGTGAGAGATATTTTCAAAACCTTATTGAGAGTTTTAACTGAGGAAGACCACATTCAAATTTCTGAGGAATTTTTGATTTCTCTGCGTGTTTCATATCTAAAAATAGCTAGAGATTGTATACGACAATATCATGCAGATTCTGTTTTTAATGCGTTGAAACATGATCGTCATTTAGAGGAAACAATGATTGAAAAATTCAGCAAACATATTATGGATGCTGGAAGTCAATATTTAAAAAATCCAGTTGGAACAAGAATACCTGACTGGCTCAGGACAATGTCTGCCCGGAAAAAAATAAGAGAGAAGTTATTTGAGATTGTGGTGGAAGAGAATGAAAGCAAATAATTTTAAAAACGATTTCAATGAATTTTCATATCATATATCAAAAAAGCTGGATGAAATTGACAATGTAGATATACTGGTTGGTATATCATGCAAAAATGTTGGAAATACAATATTGCATGTTTTAAATACAGTGAGTGAGGGTCTTCATAAATATTTTTCAGAATATAGGAAAATTATTGTTGTTAGCGATGGTTTTTCATCAGATAGAACAGTTGAGCTTGCAAAAATTTTTCAGCCATATAATGGAATAGAAAAAATTGTGACAGAGGATTTTGTTGAAGGAGGAAAAGGAGCAGGAGTTAAAACGATTTTAGATATAGCAAGCAGGCTAAATGCGAAAGTTGTGGTTTTATTGGATGGAGATTTACTCAGCATAAAGCCAGAATGGATATATGAATTTTCATCTCCAATTCTTTATGGAAGGGCTGATTTGATTGTCCCCTATTACATCAGGGATAAATATGACGGAGTGATAACAAATAATCTTGCCTATCCATTCACGAGAGCATTATATGGAATAGATATACGTCAACCAATAGCTGGAGAATATGGCATATCAAAAGAATTATATGAAGATTTGAGGAAACACCCGCTCTTTCCATACGATTTTGGGATTGATATATTCATAGTGACAACTGCAGCAGTGAATAAAATGGAGGTGAGAGAAGGTATATTTTCATTGAAAATTCATGAATCAACAACACGCTATGTAGAACCAGAAACTTTAATAGTTCCAATGTTTAGACAGGTAACAGGAGAAATGTTTGAACTTGCTGAATATTATGAAGATTTCTGGAAAAATAGAGAGGACGGAAGAAAAATGCCCTCACGCGAATTTTTCTGTCAAAAACCTATTTCTGTTAATGTTAACATTGATAAAATTAAAAAATATTTTTCAAATGAACTTCTATCCTCTAAAAAAATTATAAAAAAAATTCTTCCTGAAGAGCTTTTTAGAAAAGTAGAGGGAATATCAAAAAATAAAATTTTCGATTCTGAATCATGGGCAGAAACAGTATATAATTTTGCTTCATATTACAAGAAAAACAAATCTGAAAAGTCAAAAATTCTTGATGCACTTAAAACAATATGGCTTGGAAGATTTATAGGATATGTAATTGAAACAGAAAATATGGATTTGAATGAAGCAGAAGCTGTTATACAAAATCAGGCAAAAATTTTTGAGGAAAAACTTGACTATTTTATTTCAATATACTGATGCGGGCTCGGGGGGATTCTCGGTTTTAAATTGTTCAAACATTCGAACCCCCGACCAACAGGTTAAGAGCCTGTCGCTCTACCTAGCTAAGCTACGAGCCCTCATGCAAAAATATTTTCCAATATAAAAATTTGCTGTTAAAAAATAGAGGAAAGAGTTACATTTCAGTTACTTCAAAGAATCTCTGACTCCCTATGTAGATTTCATGAGGTGAAGATACTGGAATAATTGTATAATTTATTGGCGCAGGCGCCAGAAAAGAAATGTTTCCATTTGTATTCACGTCAACCTTTTTATATCCTGGGATTTCTGAATAACCAGTTGTTGCACATCCCATAAATACTACTCCAACAATCATAAATGCTGTGAGTAGAGCAAATATTTTCATAAAAATTTAAAAGGCATGTCTATTTAAAATTTGTCATGTTGAAGATAAGATTCTATGGAAAATTGAGAGAAATATTTGGAGAAAGCATTGAAGTAGAGGGAAAATTCAAAAACATAGAAGAACTGGCAAATTTTCTGGCAGAAAAAGAAAAAAATGTTGAGAAACTGAAAGATTATCTTCTCTTTTCAATAAACAAAAAGCAGGCTGATTTTAAGGATAAAATAAATGATGGAGACGAGATAGCAATATTTGTTACCCCTACAGGTGGATAAAATCCACAGAAAATTTTTTCTATATAATCTCGTTAAAACTTATTATGAAAGAAAGAAAATCTATCAAAAATCTTCTAATGAAATTTTCAAATATTCATGGAGTATCTGGGCATGAGGATAATGTAAGAGAGGCAATAAAAAAAGAGATTGAAAAATATGTTGATGAAATAAAAATAGATAAACTTGGCAATTTAATTGCAGTGAAAAAAGGAGAGAAGCCATCGATAATGATTACCTCTCATATGGATGAAATTGGTTTAATGGTGAAGAGAATAGATAAAAATGGGTTCATCAGATTTGTTAAATTTGGAGGATGGTATGATGCAACATTGTTGAATAGCAGAGTGGTGCTTTATGGAGAAAAGGGAGAAATTTATGGTGTTATAGGAGGCAAACCACCTCATTTAATGAAAGAAGAAGAAAGGAAACAGACAATAAAAGCAGAGGATATGTTTATTGACATAGGAGCAAAAGATGATAAAGAAGTGGCAAAAGCAGGAATAAAAGTTGGTACACCAGTAACTCTCGACATGGAAATGAAGGAATTATTAAATGGAAGGATAACAGGAAAAGCACTGGATGATAGAGTCGGAGTTGTGATGATGATTGAAGCTTTGAAAAGAGCAAAAAGTGACGCAACCATATATGCAGTTGGAACAGTTCAGGAAGAAGTTGGTTTAAAAGGGGCTAAAACATCAGCTTATGGAATAAATCCAGATTTGGCAATAGTATGTGAGGTAACCATTTCTGGAGACCATCCAGGCATAAACGAAAAAGATGATTATATAAGAATGGATAGGGGGGTAGTAATAACAGTTGCAGATGCCTCTGGAAGAGGTTTAATATCTCATCCTTCATTGTTGAAATGGATGGAAAGTGTTGCCAAAAAGGAGAATATAAAATATCAAATGGAAGTATCTGATGGAGGAACAACAGATGCATCAGCAATTTATGTAACAAAGCAGGGAATACCTTCTGTTGTTGTGAGTGTGCCAACTAGGTATATGCATTCAGGTGTTGAAGTTATCAGCATTAATGACTTGGAGAGTGGGATACAACTGATTTCAAAATCTCTTGAAAATATTGATTTGCTTGATTTGCCATTTTAAATCCAAAAATCAGTTGAATAAGGCATTAATCAATCAAATCCTTTTTCATATATACCGAATAATCTTCATAACCAAGTTTTCTGTAATACTCTTTTGCACCAACTCCACTCAAAACAAGCAATTTTTCTCTTTTAAAACTCAATGAAATTTCCTCTGCTTTCTCCATCAAAATTTTTCCATATCCCCTATGTTGCCATCTTTCATCATATCTCTTTCCTATCTCAACCATTGAACCATGAACCTTCAATTCCCTAACAATAGACGCATTTTCCATCTCTTCTTTGTATGCTCTATCTGGAATGCGGAGACGACAATATGCAACAATTGCTTCATCGTTTTCAATAGACAAAAATATTTCTCTTCCATAACTTGCAACATACTCTCTCTTCCTCATCTCAAAGTTCTCACTTATTCTATTTTTCACCCTTCCTATCTCTCTGCATCTTATACATCTGCATTTCATATCATTCTCTCTCATATATTCATGAACAATCTGTCTCAAATTGCTTTTCTTTATCCCATCTTCAATCATGTAGGAAGGTATGTCTCTTTCAATTCTCTGTATTCTCACCCATTCTGGGACATATTTTTTCATTTCTGCAATAAGATGAACCGCCTCCTCCTCCCTTAATGGTTCATATTTTCCTTCCTTCCATTCCTTGTAGAGTTTGGAACCCTTTACAACTAAGGTGGGATATATTTTAAGCATATCTGGCATGAAATTCGTGTCTGTGAACATTTTTTTAAAAGAATTTATATCACTTTTATAGTCACTTCCAGGTAATCCTGGCATTATGTGGTAACACACTTTCAGACCAGCATCTTTTGCAAGTTTTGTCGCTCTTATTGTGTCAAATACTGTATGCCCTCTCTCCATTTTTTCCAGAATTTTATCATCTAGAATCTGTGCACCAATTTCAACTCTTGTAGCACCCAATTCAAGCATCAAATCAATGTGCCATATTCTGCACCAATCAGGACGAGTTTCTATTGTAAGACCTATGCATCTTCGCTTTGCCCTTTCATTTATCCTTTTTGCTTCTTCTAAGCATGAAGAATTTGAATTGTTGAGAGCATCATAGCATTTCTTAACAAATTCTCTTTGATAAAATATATCTCTTGCTGGAAGTGTTCCTCCCATCAGAATCAAATCTATTTTATCTGTAGGATGCCCTATTATTTCGAGCTGTTTTAACCTCTCTATAACCTGTTTATGTGCATCAAATTTATTTCTTTCAGCCCTCAGAGAAGCAGGTTCTTTTCCAGTATAACTCTGAGGAGTTGAGGGAGGACCACCAGGACAGGGAATGCATTTTCCATGAGGGCATGGGAAAGGAGACGTCATAACTGCAATTATTGCAACTCCAGATAATGTTCTGGATGGTTTCCTCTGAAAAATTTTCTTAACTCTTTCTTTCTGCTCATCTTTTATAAAACTGAATAGTTGAGAATTTGATGGCAAACTTTTTAACGAAAATTGCCTTGCCAGAATTTTTTTCCTTTTTAGCAAATCAGATTTGCTCTTTATTTTTCCATTTTCTATTTCATTTGCCAGTATTTCTGCAATTTTTTTTAAATTATGTGTATGCAATGGTAAAATCATCATCGTCCTTGAAATATTTTTTCAGTAAATTTTCATTTTCATCTACAAAAGTTTCTTTTAACCTGTTGATGCATCCTTTCAGTTCCTCATCTTCTATCTTCATTTCTTTATATAACCTGCTTATCAACTTCACCAAATCTGCAAAAATTGGGAACATTGATTCCTGTGTTTCATAAATTTCTTCAAGCATTGCCTCATTATATCTAAGAACTTCTTCAATTTCTTCAATCTTCTTTTTCATATCTTCTTTCGTTTTTTTAACCTTCTTTACTTTTATCTCCTTTTTTGATGTTGTATTTGGCATTGTAACCTCCAATATTCACCCCTACTTAAATTTTTTCCGTCTATTCAGAATTATAAATGCAAAAGCAATCGTTAGGATAAATATCTCAAATGAAGGAACTTCGCTTTTCTTTACTTTTATTATTGCAGTATAATTTCCTTTTGCTCCTTCATCATCTTTAACAACTAATTTCACAACATATTCCCCACTTTCTTTATATTCATGAACTGGATTTCTTTCATAAGATATGCTACCATCTCCAAAATCCCATTTCCATTCTTTGATTTCTCCATCCAAATCATTTGATAAGTCTGTGAAATTTATTTTCTCTCCTGTTTTTGGATAATCTGGAATAAATATGAAGTTTGCGGTTGGTTTCCTATTATTCACAAAAATTTCTTTTTCCACATAACTTTCATTTCCAGCATTATCTAAAACTGTCATTCTGACAATGTATATTCCCGATTTTTTATATTTATAAGTTATTTTTTCTCCATAACCAACGCTTCCATCTCCAAAATCCCATGTATAATTTGTTATATACCCATCTAAGTCATAACTCAAGCTTGCATCAAATGTAACAACTGTATAAGATGATATATTTTCTGGATTCCATGAAAAATTGGCGAAAGGTGGTAAATTCCTCACATTTATTTCCATTTTGAAAGAACTATTTTCTCCGGATTCATCTTCTATGATTAGAGTTACATTATACAAACCAGCTTTTTCATATGTATGCTTTGGATTTCTTTCATCGCTTGTATTTCCATCTCCAAAATCCCAGTGCCATGAAACAATGTCTGATTTTCCATTTTCGTCATAAGATGAATCCACAAAAATGATTTCATCAAAGGAGAATGGTTCAGTTGGATAGAAGTAGAAACTGGCGACAGGCGCCTCATTGGGGATTGAGGATGCATTCTCAAATTTATTCATCAGAGGATAATTATCTTTGTTTCCAGAAAATTGATATGGAATGTCTCCTATGCCATCGCTTCCGCTTTCATTCTGATTCTTTCCTTTCAAATAATCTTCTCCAGCATAATCATGCCAATAGTTTCCTCCATCAGGATAGGAAATATTCCAGAGGTTATTTCCATAATCTATTGCATTTTCAATGTTATATACAAAGTTGTTGTGATATATTGTATTGTTTTCTCCATATGCAATTATTCCATAAAAATTCTTCCAGAAAGAGCAGTTCAATACTACATTGTATGATGAATTAATCAAAATCCCAGCCCAGTTGTTATGATGGAAAAGCACTTTATCTATTAAATTTTCCCCTCCAGTTAGCTTGATTGCCACAAGATTGCTGTAGTATTTCCCTCCTTTTATCAGATTATGAGAGGAATTTAGCATAACTGCATATTCATTTTCATAGAAAGTGGAATTTAGAATATTCATTAATGAATTTTCAATTATAAGTGAATATGTATTATTTGAAAAAATACTTATATTAATCAAACCATCTGATTGGGTTATATTAATTCCATATTCATTTCCAACGAAAGAAGAATTCAATATTTCAATCTTTGATGAATTTATTTTGCTTTCTTTATTTTTATTGAATATACTGCTGGAGATATTGAGGTTACATTCATTCAATATTAGGCATTCTTCGTTTTTGTTTAAAGAGGAATTTTGAATTGTTAAATTTAAATGACTGGCTTTTATTCCTATAGATGAGTTATTGATGATACAGTTTTCCATAAAAATTTCTCCCTCATTTGCATATATAGATAAAATGTTGCTTAAATTTGTAAATAAAATGTTTAAATTTGATTTGGTTGAATTTATTCCATACTTGTTTTCTATCTCTGAATTAATTATGGTTAAATTTGAATTGTAAATTCTAATTCCATTAACGTTTTTCTCTATTGTTGCTTCATATATGCTCAAACCAATTATATTTTCCAGATTTATCCCAATTTCGTTACTTTTTATTTCTGAATTTTTTATAATTACTTTATTCTCTCTCTTTTCCACGTCAAATAAACTTATACCCTTTGAATTTGAAGTGAATGTGCTGTTAATTATTTCAACGTTTTTTGAAGATTTAGAAGAAATGCCATCTACATTATCTTCTGCAACTACATTTTTCATAGTCAGGTTTTCTGATTTTAGTGCATATATTCCCTTCAAATTTTTTGACAATGTGCAATCTTCAATTGAAATATTTTGTGAATAAATAATCAAAATACCTTTTCCATTATGGTTTATTTCTAAATTTACAGCGGTTAAGTTGTTACAACTTATAAAAGCAAGGAATCCATAACCTTCATTTATTTTTAAATCTGTTTCATTAATTAAATATGAGACATTCTTTCCGTTTATCAGGTTACTGTAATCTATCTTCTGATAGAAATGGAATAATTTACTTCCCTCTATGTCAAAGTTGTAAGAATTATTCTCCATTATATTTCCAGAAAGATTGTTGAGGGGAGAGAATATTATTTTTATTCCATATGTATTATTTGATAAATAATTGTTTAGCAAATGATTGTAAGATGATTCTAAATTTATTGAAAAAATATTTTCTGTAAAATAATTTGAAATTATTTCATTTTTGTCACCGAAGGTATAAATTCCTATGTTGTTATTATTGAAATAACATGATTTCACAGTTGTATTTTCAATAAGCCATATTCCATATTCATTTTCATTAAAAGTGTTGTTGAATATCTCTAAATTCTCTCCCTTTACCCCATAATGATTGCTATTGAAACTTGTATCAGTAACATTTCCTGTAATCTCATCAATTCCAATTTCATTATTAATGAATTGACATGAAATTATTTTTGCATTTCCTCCTCCCATTACACCAACAGAACAATTTTCAATACGGGAATTTTTTAGTTCAACATTTTCAATTATCTCAACCCCAACATTTGCTCCTTCTATATTAGATTGGGATATTTTTCCATTTTTTATTTTTATTCCAAAATCACCACCATTTATAGAGGCATTTTTTATTGTTGGAATTCCATTATTTACCATAATTGAAATGTCATTATTTATAAACTCAGATTCAAGCAAAACAAAAGAAGAAGTGGAATATATGCCATAATAATTGTTTATGAACAAATTATAATTGATTACAGAGAACGCATCTAACTTTATTCCATGAGAACAGGTATCAAATATGTTATCTTCGATGGCATTTTGTTTGAGAAGGTAAACTCCGAATATGCTATTTGATATATAATTGTTTTTTATGTTATTATTTTCGCCTTCAATATAAATTCCATATCCGTATCCTCCAGAAAAACTGTTTTGGCTTATAAAGTTATCATCTCCAGAAAGATATACACCGTAATTTTTTCCATTGAATATGCCATTCATCACATAATTCATACACCCACTTATAAGAATAGAGATATTATTTGAATTTACAGAACATGTGTTTATGTTATTCAAATCACCCAATATATTTATTCCTATTTCATTTCCAATGAACGTGCAGTTTGTTATTTCACTCTGATTTGAATTTAAAATTACGCCATAATAAGAACCATTTATTGTAAAGTTTTTTATGCTTACTTCATTTCCTTCTATATTGAATGAAAATATTTCCCCATTAACAACGGAATTTTCACCAACTATCCTAACTCTTTTATTTATGCTAACATCCTCATTATATACTCCATATTTAACATATATGAAATCATTATCTGTTGCATTATCAACTGCATCCTGTATTTTATCCCATACATGATTTGCTGGGTCAAAATAATTTGCATCTACATAAATATCTGCAACAAGTATCTTTGAATATGCAATTGAATATGCACCATCATCATCGCGAACAATTAGAGTAACATTGTAGATTCCCTCATCTGTATAGTTGTGTGTTACGGTCTCTCCATAATCAATGCTACCATCTCCAAAATTCCATGTATAATTTGCTATATATCCATCTAAGTCATAACTCAAGCTTGCATCAAAAAGAGTGTTTATGTGAGGAGTTACATAAGATGGTTGCCAAGTGAAAATTGCAACTGGCTCAACATTATAAACTATTACATTTTTTGTTGTATAGTTATATGCACCGTCATTATCATAAACCATTATTTTTACATTATACATACCATCATCATCATATTTATGGCTTACCTCTGCTCCATATGCAAAACTTCCATCATCAAAATCCCATGTAATATTTGTTATGTTGCCATCCAAATCTTGGCAATTGCTCGTAAAATTTATTATATCCAAATCTGTTGCAGGCAATGGTTCATAACTAAAATCTGCTAATGGAATTTTATTCAGAGTATCTATTTCTCTGTAGATAACGCTACTTTCTCCGTCATCGTCATATACTCTTAATGAAACATTATACTCTCCATCTTCTGCATATTCATGCCCAGCTATCTCTCCATATCCAATACTTCCATCTCCAAAATCCCATAAATACGAAACTATTTCTCCATCAATATCATAACTGTAGCTTGCATCAAAAATTATATTTTTATTCTCCTTTGTCCAGTAAAACTCTGCTATTGGAACTCTATTTCTAACATGTATTTCTATAACTTTAGATGAATAATTACCTTCTGAATCCCATACTATGTGGGTTACATTATAAACTCCAGCTTTTTCATAAATATGTTGCACAAATGAACCATTTGCAGTCTCTCCATCTCCAAAGTCCCATTGCCATGAATTTATATCTCCGTCTTCGTCTGTTGAATTATCCCAGAAAAATACAGTTTCCATTGTATATGGAAGGTTTGGATAGTAGTAAAAATCTGCTTTTGGCGGAGCACATCTTCCTAAGCTTGCAAAACCTACGACTCCAACCAGAACAAATGTAGCAATAATTGCAAATTTTATTCTTTTCGACATAATAATCCACCTTGAGTATAATTATTTGATTATTTATAAATTATTACCTAAACCTTATTGTTTCGAGATTTTTTATTGTCAAAGTACTAATTCCATATCTTTTATGTATGCTCGATGCAAAATCAATACACTTGGATTCCTCTCCATGATTTACTATTATTTTCTTTGGTTTTGGTGTTAAATTTTTTACATAATTCATTAATTGTTTCCTGTCAGAATGTCCAGAAAATCCTTCGCATGTTTCAATATTCATCTCAACCTTTATTACCTTATCACCTATGACAACTTCCTTCCATCCTTTCTGTATTTTTCTTCCAAGAGTTCCCTCTGCTTGATAACCAACAAATATGAGTGTATTTCTCTCCTCCTCCGCCCACGATTTGAAGTATTCCATAACAGGACCTCCATTCAACATACCGCTTGTTGCAAGTATAATGCATTCATCACTATCATCTATTATTTCCCTTCTCCTATCATAATTTTCAACTCTCACAAAAATATCTGACATCAATGGATTTTCTCCTTCCTGAAAAATTTTCTTCCTCAAATCATTATTCAAATATTCAGGGTATACAGTATGAATTGCAGTCGCCTCCCATATCATTCCATCCAGATAAACAGGAACTTCTGGAATTTCTTTTTCCCTCATTAAATGCTCAAGAACAATCATAACTTCCTGAGACCTTCCTATTGCAAAAACTGGAATTAAAACTTTTCCTCTACTTTCTAGGGTTTTTTTAATTATCTCCTTAAGTTGTTCAGTTGCTTTTTTGCGGGAAGGCTGAATATCATTTTTTCCTCCATATGTGGATTCTATAACCATCGCCTCAAGCCTCGGAAAGCGAGTTGTTGCTGCACTGAAAAGCCATGTTTTTTCATATTTTAGATCTCCTGAAAATGCTATGTTGAACAATCCATCACCTATATGAAAATGACATATTGCCGAGCCAAGAATATGCCCAGCTCTGTGCATTGTTAACCTTATATCTGGAGTTATATCTGTTGTATCCCCATAGTTGAGAGGAATAGTATTTACTATTTCCTTTCTTATATGCTCTGAACTATATGGAGGTTTTTTTGCCTCATCTGCACAAACTCTCAAATAATCCATCTGAAGTAAAATCATAACATCTCTTGTTGGATAGGTGGCATATATTGGTCCATCATATCCATACTTAAATAGCATCGGAATAAGTCCAGCATGGTCAAGATGGGCATGAGTTACAACCACACCGTCTATTGATTCAAGAGGTAAAACTTCTGGCATATGTAGGTAAGGGGAACCATTTTCACTTGATGAAACATCTAATCCACAATCAATTAATATTTTGCTATCTGGAGTAGATAGGAGGGTGCAAGAACGACCCACCTCTCTATATCCGCCGAGAGAGGTAATTCTTATCCATTTTTCTCCTTCACTTGCCCCCCTGTGCAATCTTCTGCCGAGTTTCCTCAGAAATTCTATTCTCTCTTCGGCAACCATTCTTAAATATTCTCTTATCTCTCTGACAGTTTTTGATGGCATTGGAGGGGCTCTTATAACTTTTGGTGTCCATCCAATTGTCTTCCTTATTTCATTGAGTAGCGCTCCTTTTTTACCAATTGCTATTCCAGGTTTTTCAACTTCTATTGTAACTTCACCAACATCAGGTTCAAAATAAATGTTTACAAGTTTTGCATCTTCAGGAACAAGTTCTTTAATTTTTTCCTCTGCCTTCTCCACATCTTCTAAAACAGATTTATCTGCCCTGACAACTATTCTTTTCTGTATTTTTTTTGCAAGTTGTTTTATTAGTTCGCTTCTCTCTGCAAATTTTTCCGGGTCTGCTGTGTATATTACAAGCTCTGCTCCCTCAAACTCTATATCAGTTATTCGAATGTCTGAAGGTATAACTGTCTTTACCTCCTCTTCTATTTTCCTCAAAATGTCTTCAACTGGCATGAATATAACTTCTCACAATCCCAACTCTTTTTTTCTTTTTTCAATCTCCTCATTACTCAATTCTTTATATTCCTTTGAAGTAATTACCACCACATCCATTCCATCACCAGAGGCAGAATCTCTTTTCATTGCGGCTGACATTGCTCTTATTGCTATGTTTATGGCTTCTTCCATATCCATACCCTCTTTATAACCATCTTCAAGAACCCCAAATACATAAGGTGAGCCTGAGCCAGTTGTTGTGTATACATCTTCTATTGCTCCCCCAGCGGCATCAATGGAGAAAATATGCGGACCTGTTGAATCAACACCTCCTATTATCAACTGAACATAATATGGATAGAATTTTCTCTGATTCAATATATTTGCCATTAAAGTTGCCGCTCCTTTTATAGGCATTTTTTCTTCTCTCTCAAGCATATATAATTCACTTTCAACTCTCAAAAACCTCGCCAAAAGTTGGGCATCTCCAACAAGCCCTGCTGTTGTCAGAAGCATATGGTCACCTATCATGTAAATTTTCTTTGCAACCTTATGAGCTATTAAAGTACCCATTGTTGCACGATGTTCTGCAGCAGCTATTATACCGTCCTTAAACACAAGCCCAAGAGTTGTTGTTCCCTTTTTATTTTCCATAAATTACACCCCAAAAGAGTTATTTCTAATATTTCATGGGGTATATAAAATTTTTGCAATGGATGTTATATTGTTGGCTTAACAAAATTTTTCGATAAAAATATGCATTCCATCCTTTTTTGCATTTTAATCACCTTAAATGCTTCATGGGATGGAGTGTAATTACTAAAATGGTTATTGAAAGAAAAATTATCGTTTTTAGAGAGAATTTCCTAAATATATGTAGTCAGGCAATCTGTGCATCCGTAAAAGGAACCAGAACCGACATATAGAAATGGTTGCAGAAATTTAGGAATTGCTGAAAAATTACTTTGCTGACAAAATGCCAATACTATGTAATAGATGAAACATCTTTTCAAATAGGAGATAACAGCACCAATTTTCACACGTAAATTTTATATAGAAGTATTATTATACTGCTCGGTGATGAAAGATGATGACAGGAAAAACGCCAATTTTAATATTGAAGGAAGGAACTGAAAGGGAGAAAGGTAGAGAGGCACAGTACAATAACATAAGAGCAGCAATAGCAATTGCTGATGCTGTTCGATCAACACTTGGTCCAAAAGGAATGGACAAAATGCTTGTAGACAGTATGGGAGACGTCGTTATAACAAATGATGGTGTCACAATACTGAAGGAAATAGATGTAGAACATCCGGCAGCAAAAATGATTGTTGAGATAGCAAAGTCGCAGGACGAGGAGTGTGGAGATGGGACAACTACAGCAGTAGTTCTGGCTGGAGAGTTGCTTAAATATGCCCAAGATTTGATAGATCAAAATATACACCCAACTGTCATAGCAGAAGGATATAGACTCGCAAGTAAGAAAGCAAATGAGATACTGGAAGGTATTTCCATTGATGTCAAACCAGAAGATGAAGAGTTGTTGAAGAGAATAGCAGAAACGTCAATGACAGGAAAGGTTGCAGGAGCAAACAAGGAAATTTTGGGAGATATTGCATACAGAGCGGTAAAGGCAATAGTTGAAGAAAAAGATGGAAAAGTAACAGTTGATTTAGATAATATTAAGGTAGAAAAGAAGCAGGGTGGTTCAGTTGAAGATACAGAACTGATAGATGGAATAATACTTGATAAGGAAAGAGTTCATCCAGATATGCCATCTGTGGTGAATAATGCAAAGATTCTTCTGTTGAATACTGCACTTGAAGTGAAGAAGACAGAAGTGGATGCCCAGATAAGAATAACAGACCCAGAACAACTACAAAAATTCTTGGATCAGGAAGAGCAGATGATAAAGGATATGGTAGAGAAGATAAAGAACAGCGGGGCAAATGTTGTTATATGCCAGAAGGGAATAGATGATTTGGCTCAGCATTATCTCGCAAAGGCAGGAATATTTGCAGTGAGAAGAGTGAAAAAATCAGATATGGAGAAACTTTCAAAAGCAACTGGGGCTTCAATACTAACTGATTTGGATGAAATTAAACCAAAGGATATAGGAGAAGCAGGAAAGGTTGAAGAAAGAAGGATAGGCGAAGACAAAATGGTTTTCATTACAGAATGCAGGGAAGCAAAGGCAGTAAGCATACTTGTAAGAGGAGGAACAGAGCATGTTGTTGATGAAACTGAGCGTGGATTGCATGATGCACTTAGCGTTATAGCTGTAACAATGGAAGACGGAAAGATTATAACAGGTGGTGGCTCCGCCGCCATAGAGATTTCCATGGGATTGCGAGAATATGCAGCAACAGTTGGAGGAAGGGAACAGCTTGCAATTGAAAAGTTTGCTGATGCAATAGAGGTTGTTCCAAGAGCTTTGGCGACAAATGCTGGAATAGACCCAATAGACATACTAATAAAGTTACGCAAGGCTCATTCAGAGGGAAGTAAGCATATTGGCGTGAACGTTTATGAAAGCAATACAGCAGATATGCTCGAAATGAATGTTCTTGAACCTCTCAGAGTAGGCAAGCAGGCAATAAAATCTGCAACAGAAGTAGCAATAATGATACTCCGCATAGATGACATAATTGCAGCGAAAGGAACAACCAGCGAAGGAGGAAAGCAGGGCGGACCAGGTAGCATGGGCGAAGAAGGAATGTACTGATTTCTCCCCTCTTTTAAATTTTTATATGTCTTTTCCCTTTATTTTTATGATTGTGGAAGATATTGATTTGGAAAATGTAAAAAACTTCTCTTCGCTTTTGGATAAATTTTACAGGGCGGGAGGATTTACAGCAAAAAAAATTGGCTCCGCTTTAAATATTTTTGAAAAAATGCTAGATGAAGGTTATTTCATATTTTTGACTTTTCCTGCATGCATAGTTGCTACGGGAGTTAGAGGTGTTATTAAATCTCTTTTAAAGAAAAAAATTGTTGATGCTGTTATAACAACATGCGGTAGCATTGACCACGATATGGCAAGATGTTTCAGAGAATATTATCATGGTTCTTTTGATGCAGATGATAGAGAACTGCACAGAAAAGGTATAAATAGATTGGGAAACATCTTTGTTCCAAATGAGAGTTATGGAATTATAATAGAAGAAAAAATAAAAGAAATTTTTGATGGAATAGAAGGAAAGTTTGGGAGTAGAGAAATAGCATGGGAAGTAGGCAAGAAATTGAATGAAAATTCCTTTCTTTATTGGGCATGGAAAAATAAAATCCCAGTTTATATTCCTGCAATAACAGACGGTGCAGTTGGCTGGCAACTCTGGATGATGAAT
Source organism: Thermoplasmatales archaeon (assembly GCA_011052825.1). Lineage (GTDB taxonomy): Archaea > Thermoplasmatota > E2 > UBA202 > JdFR-43 > DRIF01. The sequence continues at coordinate 3,405 of DRIF01000041.1, read as the reverse complement.
CAGAATAAAAAATTGGAAATAGATTTGTTTAAAGATGAAAAAGAACTGTCAGATATATTTTTTGAGAAAGAGAAAATAGGAGGTATTATAATTGGAGGAGGTGTATCGAAGCATCATCTAATATGGTGGGCTCAATTTCGTAACGGACTTGATTCTGCAATTTATATAACTTCTGCTGTTGAATGGGATGGTTCTCTTTCTGGTGCACGCTTGAAGGAAGCAATTTCGTGGGGAAAAGTTAAAGAAGATGCAAAACATGTGACAATAGAGGGAGATGCAACAATTTTGCTTCCTTTACTGGTTTCGGCACTTTTTGAGAAAATTCGATAATTGAACTAATATTTTTATAAAAGGGAAGGAGATAAAACAATATGAAATGGCTTGCTCTCGCAATCCTTTTAATAATGCCTCTCGCCTCTGCAATTGATTTGGGAGGATTTCAGCAATGTGACGGAAAGATTACTGGAAAATATCTTCCAGCAGGACTTGAAGGAAAAATTTCATGCTATGAAAAGGGGGAGCATATAATGGACCTAATATATAACAATGATTCAATTGAAATTTCAATTCAGTTTTTTGATGTTCTCAATAAAGTTGTTGAAAGAAATCAGTTTTTAAAGGAAGAACTTGAAAAAGCTTTGATGGAGGAAGCGCTTGCACCAATTAATCTCAGCGGTGCATCTTTTGAACTTGGATATGAAGGATGCATAATAGAACTTCACGACATACCAACAAGATTTTTGAGAGTGAAGTGTGATGAAATAATCATTAGTGGATTTGACTATGAAATTAATAAAACTTCTGAGAATATGCTGAAACTTCAAAAAACTAATTTCAGTGCAACACTTTTCAGCTATTCTCCAGTTGAAGTAAATGAAAGCTGTATAATTGCCAAAAACGAGATAATGATTGTTAGCTTCTCATATGCAGAGGAAAAAAAGATTGAAGACGCATTTGAGGAAAAATCAATTGGAGGGGAAATTACAATAGCTGATTATGATGAAAACAAAGTGGATTATATTTCATATTTTGGGAATGTTAGTGTATCTCTTTCTGAAATAAAAACAGGAAAAATTGTGCTGGATGTTAGTGGAGATGAAAAAAGCGGAGGAAAAATAATAAAAGTAAATCTGGGGAAAAATGTCTGTCTGACTGACAAGCTAAAAATAAAATTTGATAGAGAGTTGATTAAGAGGGCAGATAATTTGGAAGACATTCTAAATCCTGATGATGATGGAATAACACCCGAATATTACATAGTTCAATCAAAGGATGGGATGTTTCTACTTGTCACCATTCCCCATTTCAGCACTCATCAACTCATAATCCAATTTGTTTCTGGGGGCATTATTGAAAAAACTGTCGCAATACTCCTTGGATTTTTGACTATAGCAGTTGCCACAATATATCTGTTTAAAAAATAAGTTATTTTCCAAAACCAGCCCATGCATTCACAAATTTATCAACTGCTTTATCTAAAAATGTGCTTTTATACGTTATAATCAAATCTGCCACCTTTTCAGGATTTTTTACAACATAAGCTCTCTCTTTTCCCAAAGAAATTTCCTCTATTATTCCAGCTTCAATGAGTTTTTTTAAATGAAATGACACTGTTGAAGGGGCTTTCTTCACTTCTCTGCATATTTCTTTATGAATTGCTCTTGGATTTTGTAGCAAAAAAAGTATTATCCTTCTAGGTGTCTCCTGGCGGAGGAGAGGTATAAATCTTTTATCTTCTGCCTGAGTTTTTTCTGTAATAAAATATCTTTTATATTTTCCATCTCTTTTTGCAAAAACTATTTTTCTTTTCTCCATGTAATGAAGATGATAATCAACAGTGCTTAGAGACATTTTTAACTCGCGTGCTATCTCTCTTTTATGCAGACCAGGTGAGCTGGAAATCAACTCAAAAATTTTTTTTCTAGTATCTAAAGCAAGATAATCTTCTTTCATTTTTTAGCAGCAGCCATATAAAGCATCATTATTATGATAAGGTCGAGTATGATTAAATAGTTTGCCAAACTGTATATTATGGCAAGGATACTTTTTACAAAGAATAGAAATAGAGCTATTGATATGAAAAAAAGCTTTATCTCTCTCATTCTTATAAAAGAAACCATTGATATGAAAAAAAGTATAAGAGATATACCTGCCACCACTATTGATGAAAACAACAGTACTTCTTCTATATTAACACCCCCTTTTTTCTTTTATCTCCATTTTATATAAAAATCTTTTGAGAATATATATTTCCATTAGTAGCGTGTCTTTTAATACATTATTTTTGAATTGCCTATGGTCCAATATGCATCATTTCATGAATTTCATCATATAGCTCAAAGTTATATGCAATTTCGAGCTCACTTTTTAGCAGATAATAATGACTTTCTTCCATTGAAGAGAGATATCTTGCTATTGCTTTTTCATCTTCACTTTCAACATTTCCCTCCATTTTTTTATAATAATCTGATGCCCACTTCTCTGCTTCCATGGCTTTTTTAATCATATCAGAAAGTTGCATATCATCTCTTACCTCAAATTCTGGAGATGGAACCTCTCCTTTTTCTGGCAGAATAATTTCCTCATTTGGGAATTTTTTCTTGAATAAATTTTCAAGCGCTTTTTTGTGCCCAACTTCTTCATTCTCCAAAAATTTAAATTTATCTTTCAGCAAGTAAATTTTTGTCATATCTACCATCTTTCTGTAATTTTCTGCAGAATCTATCTCAGATTTTATTGCAATCTCTAAAATTCTTTTTATTTCGGACATAAGACAATAATCATTTGGAATATAAAATTCTTTTTGACGTTGCATTTATCAGATTCTCCTTAAAATGGATGACATCTCTTAACTTTTATTGGGGATAAAAATCTCTTATCTGGATTCATCTTCTCTTATGAAATTGTAAATTATTCTTCTTAAGCTAAGAAAAACATTTGCTGACTCAAATAATTTAAAAACCACGCATTAATTTATTGTTTTATATTTTCGCTACAACTCCGATTGAGTTCTATTATGCTTCAACCCACTTTTCTTTCGAAACAACCTCATCCATGTGTATTCCACCCTTTATTTTCACTTTCAACTTCTTTTAAATCTTTCCAGTAAAGGCACCCCATCAACTGAGAGTTGATTTATAAAGGGTCAACGTATTTCTCTTTTGGTGGATGGGATGCAGAAGGACATTATTAAACTAAAAGAAGCAGAGAAAGATATCCCCAGATGTCCCTATTGCAGTTCAAGTGATGTGGTAAAGTATGGTTTTCAAAGGAATGGGGTACAGAGGTATAGATGTAACATCTGTAGAAAGATATTCAACCAGAGGTATGGAACATTGTTCTACAGGAGAAGATTAGGCGATGAGGAGATACTCAAGATGACCTATCTCTTTCTAACAGGTTATC
>DRIF01000040.1 GCA_011052825.1 Thermoplasmatales archaeon | reverse complement strand
GCAGAAAATGTGAGAGTTGTTGTTGGAGAAGTTAATTTCAGTGGCCAGAGAGGAGGTCATGCATGGGTTGAAATTTATGAAAATGGAAAATGGTTTGCATTGGAAGCTACCTCTGGTTCATACTGGGATGATGAAGAGAAAAAATTTCATGATAGAAGAGGATATCCCTATACCTATTTCAAAAACCATGAATATCCATCAATAGAGATATGGGGATATTTTAATGACATATATTACTACAATCCATCAACAGAAGAAGGAAATGCTCCATTCCACTGGAAAAATGTTATTCTGATGCCTTCATAAACAGTATCTTTTTATTTTATTTTTCATTTCCTTTCATGGATTGGCTAAAAGAAGCATTGTTTGTTAGGGAGATGGCAAGAAGAAATAATGAAATGTATGGCGAAAGTTTGCCAATGATAGCCTCTGAAAATATTTTATCACCTCTCTGCCAGGAGATGTTGATAACTGATTTTCATGGGAGATATGCTGAAGGCACACCTGGCAATAGATATTATCAGGGATGTAAATATTTTGATGAAGTTGAAAAAAAAGCCATTGAACTTGCGAAAAAACTTTTTGATTGTAAATATGCAGATGTTCGCCCTACATCTGGAACAGTAGCAAATATGGCAATATTTAAAGCATTGTCTCAACCAGGAGATAAAGTTACTGTTTTAGATACAGCAGATGGCGCCCACATTTCATATGGCAAATGGGGTGCTGCTGGTCTAAGAGGGCTGGAACTTCATTTCTATCCATTTGATGAGGAGAAAATGAATATAGATGTGGATGGTGCAATTAAAAAAATAAGGGAAATTGAGCCAAAACTTGCTTTGTTCGGGCAGAGCGTATTTTTATTTCCAACTCCTTTAAAAGAACTTGCTGAAGTCGCCCATGAAGTTGAAGCAAAAGTTGTTTATGATGCTGCTCATGTTCTCGGCTTGATAGCTGGTGGCAAATTTCAGCAACCATTGAAAGAGGGAGCAGATGTGATGAGTGGCTCAACTCACAAAACTCTACCTGGTCCCCAAGGAGGTGTTATTTTAGCTGATAAAACGAGAGAAGAGGAGAAATATATAAAATATCTTGACTGGGGCGTTTTTCCTGGCGTAACATCTTCATACCATCTACACCATGTTACTGCAAAGGCAATAGCGTTTGCTGAACATTTACAGTTTGGCAGAGAATATGCAGAACAGATTGTTAAAAATGCAAAAAGACTTGCTGAAGAACTGTATGACTTAGGATTTGATGTTCTTGGAAAAGATCATGGCTTTACAGAATCACATCAGATATTATTCAGAGTCGGAAAGGAAAAAGGGAAAGAATCTGCCGAATTACTTGAAAAAGGAGGTATAATAGCTAATATGAATATGGTGCCTGGCGATAAACATCCCCTCCGTCCATCTGGCATAAGGTTAGGGGTTCAGGAATTAACAAGATTGGGAATGAAGGAAGGGGAGATGGAGGAAGTTGCAAAATTTTTCAAACGCCTGCTGATTGATAGAGAGGAACCATTAAAAGTCAGAGAAGATGTTGTGGAATTCAAAAAAAATTACAGGAAAATACACTACTGTTTTTATGAAGGGAAAGACGCCTATGAATTTATTGAGTTGATAGAAAAATGAAAATAGCTTTAACTGGAACACCAGGTGTTGGAAAAACAGGGGTTGCAAATGAACTCGAAAAAAAAGGTTATAGTTTACTCAGAATTGAAGAAATTGCAGACAATTTTGTTATAGGGTATGATAATGAAAGGGAGAGCAAAATAGTGGATGAAGAAAAGATGGATGAATACATAAAAAAAATAGAGGAAAAGGATAAAATTCTCATAATAGAAGGGCATTTAAGCCATTTAATGAGTGTTGATGGGGTTATCATATTAAGATGCCATCCTTCAGAATTGAAAAAGAGATTAGAAAAGAAAAAATGGAATGAGAAAAAGATAAAAGAAAATCTGGAAGCAGAGGCACTGGATATAATATTGCAGAGGGCATTAGAAAGGCACAAAAAAATATGGGAAATTGATACAACAGGAAAAAAATTGGACGAAGTTGTTGAGGAAGTGGAGGAAATTTTAAAAAAATTACCCCCTCCTCTCTATGGAAAGCTGGATTATAGTGAATGGTTGATTGAAAATGCTTGATAGATATAGGGAAAGGGCAGATAAAATACTCACACCATTTGCAGAAAAAATAAATCTGGGGGCAAATTTCCTCACCTATTTATCCTTGGCATCTGCTTTTCTTGCTGGCATCTTTGCCTACTTCTCATATGAAAATAATCTGCTTTTGTTTCTTTCTTCATTGCTAATTTTGGTGAATGGCTTTTTTGATGCTCTCGATGGAAAAATAGCGAGAATGAAGGGAGAGGCAGACAAAAAAGGAGATTTCATTGACCATGCCATAGACAGATTTTCAGATGTTTTCATAATTGGAGGATTTATACTTTCTCCATGGGTTGAAAAAAACATAGGAATTGTTGCAATATCTGCGGTTCTGCTGGTGAGTTATCTTGGAACGCAGGCGCAGGCAGTTGGGTATAAAAGGGTTTATTCAGGAATTTTGGGAAGGGCAGACAGGATAACCATTTTATTTATATCTCCTATAATACAATTTTTTGTTGATAGAAAAATATTTGGTTTTTATTTTATGACTTGGATAATGCTTTACTTTTCTATTGCAGGCATAGTTACAATTATAGAAAGATACTACAGAGTAATAAAATGGTTTGAAGGTAAATAATTTTTAAAAAAGATTTATCTATTGGTTATACATTTCTTTTTGGTGTCAACATGAAAGAAATGGCAGAAGTTAGAGAACTCAAGGCAAATAGATATATCATTATTGATGATGAACCATGCAAGATAATGAGTATAACTACCTCCAAGCCAGGGAAGCATGGAGAAGCAAAAGCAAGAATAGAGGCAATAGGAGTATTTGATAATCAAAAAAGAAGTGCCATATTTCCAGTGAGGCATAAGGTAGCAGTTCCAAAAATTGATAAGAGGAGGGCTCAGGTAATAGCAATAATGGGTGATAAAATCCAGTTAATGGATTTGGAAACTTATGAAACATTTGAAATGGAGATACCTCCAGAATTTAAGGGAGAAATAAAGGAAGGAGAAGATATTGATTATATACAGGCAATGGGGAAGCGAAAGATAACGAGAATATGATATTTGCAGATGCAGACGAGAACTACAGAGAAGCAGATTTTGTAATTTTGGGAATTCCATTTGAAGATAGTGAAATGTCTTTTAGAGAAGGAACTTCAAAAGCTCCAGATTTTATCAGATATTATAGCCATAACTATGAAAGTTATGTAATGGAAAGCGGGATTGATTTGCAGAACATAAAAATACACGATGCAGGAAATTTTTCAATTGAAGAAGCAAAAAATTTTGTAAGAAGGGCAAGAGAAGAAAATAAAATACCCATTGTTATAGGGGGTGCTCATTCAATTTCCCCTTTTCTAATTTCTTCAATAAATGAAGATTTAAATGTTGTTATACTTGATGCCCACCTTGATTTCAGAAAAGATTACATGGGAAATGAATTCAGCCATGCATGTGCTTCCAGAAGAATATTTGAAGAGGTTGGAAAAAATAGAATGATATCTATTGGAATAAGGTCAGCTTCCAGAGAAGAGGTTGAAGAAGCAGAAAAACTTAATTTTAAGTATATACTCTCGTCTAAATTTAAAAAAAATATTGCAGATGAAATTAAATTTGATAAAATTTATTTAAGCATAGATATGGATGTTTTTGACCCGTGTTATGCCCCAGGAGTGAGCAATCCAGAACCAAATGGACTAGGCTATGAAATTTTTGAGTTTATTAAAAAAATATCAAAAAAAATTTATGCAGTTGATGTTGTTGAAGTATCACCACCATATGATGATGGAAGAACTTCCTTACTTGCAGCAAAAGTAATCAGGAATTTTATATCATGGAAAATTTAATCTTTCATTTTCTCAACAATTTTGTTTATGTCGATGCCTGCCATTTCGCTCAGTTTTTCATGAATTGAAATGAGTTTTTTTACTGCTTCTCTCCCTATCTTTTTTTCGAAAATTTTGGCTGTTTCTTCAATTTTTCTGTACTCATTACCTGTTAAATTATCTGCATGAGAAACTATCATTTCCTCTATAGTTATAGGATTATAATTTTCTGCAGGCAGTCCTAGTTTTATTGCCTCCTCCATATCAATTCCTGCTCCTGCATGGTGTTTTATTATATCTGTTATTTTCTTTGGCAAACCATATTTTTTTGCTATTTTCACACCCTCAATTATATGCATTATGCCATGAGTTTTTGCTCTTCCCAAATCATGCAGGAGAGAACCAGCTTCAACAGCTTCCATATCAACTTTCACTCCATTTTCCTTTATCTTTTTTGCAATTTCCAATGCAAGATTTCGAACTTTAATGCAGTGCTTAATTACCTCCTTACTGCATCCTTCTTTTTCCAGCATTTTTGCATAATCATAGACAACATTCTTTCCTTTCCTGGCAGGCAATATTTTCAATACACCATCAAAATCTTTTTTCATCCACTCTCCCTCATTTAAAAAATGCAGAAAGATTGCAAGAGAGGCGACTTCAGAATGGGGCTGATTTCCTATGGCAACGTTATAATCTGCAATTTCGTAAAATTCTGGAGGAACTTTCTCAGCTCCAACAACAATAAGGACATCTTTATTTTTCCTTATTTCATCTATAACATCTTCTATCTTTTCTCCATACATTGTTAAATGAATTATTTTGCCTTTCCATTCCTTAAAATATTTTTCCCATCCTACACCGCTCTCTATAAAAAAATCTCCACCAAATCTATCCACAACTTTTCTTACATTCTCCTCTATTTTTTTATCTTCTCTATCTATAACAATTCCATCTGCTCCAAATGCTCTTGCTGAGAGTGCAACATGAGTTGTTATCCTCTTATCTCTCTCTATCCTGTGTCCATACCTGTATACAACAACTACCATTTTTCTTCTTTCATTTCCTCAGGCCATATAAGCAAAATTGTGCAGGCAGAAGCCAAGAAGAATGTTATTATTGGATGTATTTTGTCTATTGTTTTTAAACCGTCCATTAATTTCATGCTTTCTAAACGGAAAGAAAGTATCATTACTATTATTGCAACCATCGATAGTATCCCTCCTATAAAACCTCCTTTGGTTGTATCTATATTTAAATGTATGTCTCCAAATGAAAATGCAATTGAAAGGAAATAAATAACTATGCAACCAAGTATGCTAGTCAATATTGAAAAAAAGAATATATAGTTTGAAAGAATTTTATACCTGTCCATTTCAATAATTGTGAAGAAAACTATATAAAATCCCAATCCCATAAATCCAAGTCCAGAGAGAAATGATAGCAGACCTTTGCTTATCTTAATCATGCACTGAAAATTACTCTAAGTTAATAAAATTTTTTAAATTTTTAAAATATCGGAAATTCCTTTGCAAAAGCAAATTTTATGCTGTTATCTGTTAAGCTATATCTTTATCTTTGAATTAAAATTAGTGCAGGGGACGAGATTTGAACTCGCGAAGGCCTACGCCACAGGCCCCTCAAGCCTGCGCCTTTGACCGGGCTCGGCTACCCCTGCTTAATGTAAAATATGAAGTATTATTAAAATTTTGCAGGTTCAAAAGAAAAAATACATTTATCAAATGTGTATTATGAATTGATGAAATATTTGTCTTTGATTGCAATAATATTCATTTTAACTCCTTTTGCCTCAGCATGCAAGGATATAATAGTTATGAATGATGCAACAGCAGGCGACTACAATCTTTTTATGAAGGTTAGAGATCCTTCAAGGCAGGGGTTGCAGGTTTTGTTTATGGTTGATAAAGGATATGAATATTCATATCATCATCCTTGGAAAAATTTTGAAATTCCATATAAAATAAAACACAAACTTATTGGCACAGCAACTCTTGAAGATATTCCTCCTTCAATAATAAAAGCTGGAATTTTATTGAGTGATGCAGACATTGCATATGGGGATGCTGATACATCTACACTATGGATAAATCCTTCAAAAAAAGCATGGGATGATTTTGACTGGCTCCGCTACTCTGCACAGAATGCAAGCACTGAAGATGAAGCAGTTGAAAAACTGGAAGAAGTTGTAAAAATGCACGCTCCTTCTGTAGGAGAAAACCTTTTTATCGTTGGAAAAAGTAAAGCATATGTTGTTGAGGCAGATGCCTTTCATTTTGTAAAGGAGGAGGTAGAGGATATTGCAGTTATGTCAAACTATCCAAAACAGCTATGGCATTCTCGATGGCTAACGAGAATTCCGATTGCATCAAGTTTTGACAGAGTTTATGAGGGAAATGTTCACAGATGGCAGACAATTCATATTGGGGGATTGTATGGAATAAATATTCTGAAAATAGGAAATGAATGGATAATTGTGAGACAGGTGCCATTGGGAGAAAAAATAAAGGTGGAAAAGGGGAAAGGGGCTAAGGTTGGAAATTTTTATGTTGAACTTGAGGAAAGCAATGGAAGAACTGCAAGAATAAAAGTTTGTTATGAGTATAACGAATGGGAGAAAAAAATTACTGATATGCTAAGGGAAAAATATGGAAAAATTACTGTGATGGATTTGATGAATATATCAAGAATTCATTCAGAAGAACTTGAAGGACTTCGTGGATTTTGTGAGGGAGAAAAGAAAGCAACAATGATTTGCAAAATACCATGCTCAGATGGTTTCAGCGGTGGCTGGTTTGCACCTGATCAATGCTCATCCATATTTGTTCCTTTTCACACTTGTGATAAATATATATATGAAGCATATACAAATGGAAATGCTGCCGAACTTTCTTTGAACATGCTAATAAAATTTGGACATGGGGCAATAAACTTTACAAGTGTTGAGAGAGTCCTTTTAAAAGAAAATGAAAAAATGGAAAAAATTGCCCTCAAAAACAAAAACAAGGCAGAGGAGATTTTAACCTCCGTTGATGTTGAAATGCAAAAACAGGCATTTATGATGATGAAATTATATATCAATTTGGAAGGAGAAGAAAGAAGTGAACTTAAAAAAGTATGGGGGAAAGATTATTATGAAACTGTTTGCAACATTCAGCGCAACATAAATAAGTTTGGAGAGTATGGAAAAGAAATTATTGCAAATATAGCATTGAGCATATGCAAAACAAGAATAGATGTTGAATCTTTTGTTAATGGAAGTAACTATTATACTGAATACAGCAATGCAGAAAATCTGATAAAAAATGGGGATTATGAAGAGGGGGTCAAAACAGCGAAGAAAATATTCGAGAAAACAGATGAGAGTTTATTTGGGGTAATTCATGAGAAAGAAGACAATAAAGAGAAAATTATTGTTTTTATTGGTTCAGCAATAATTTTTATGGCAATTATAATAACTCTTCTGAAAAAACCAAAAGAAAAATAAATTTCAAACTTTTTAAAAAAATTTATCTAATAAAAAAGATTAATTTTTGGGATTAAAATGGAAGAAGGATTTATCATATCGAATAAAATAAGGAAGGCAATATTTATTGAGATAGCATCTGGAGAAAAATCTATTTCAAGAATAATAAAGAAGCATCATTTAATAGAGAGCGTTGCTTTAAATGCTTTAAAAGAACTGAGAGAACACGGACTTATTGAAGAAAAGGAAGGTGGATATGTTTTATCTCCTCTTGGAACAAAAACTTATGGAAAATTGAAAGGTAGCGATTCAATATAAAATGAAAGGGATAATATTGGATGGTAAAGGAGAGGGAAAAAAATTTATTTCAATTTATGAATATAAAAAACAGTTTATTGAAAAGCTCCACATAAAGCCATATCTTGGAACTCTAAATGTAAGAGTTGATGAAAAAATTATTAATGATTTAAAAAGAATGGATGGAATAATTTTGAACGGTTTTTCAAAAAATGGAGTGGAATATGGTGAAGTCCTTTGTTTTCCTGCTGAAGTTAAGAAAGAAAAATGCTTTTTGTTATCTCCACAGAAAAGTGAATACAAAAACATTCTGGAAATAGTGGCAGAAGAAAATTTGAGAAAGAAATATGGCATGAGAAGTGGAGAAAATTTAAAAATAAACTTCCTGCCATTTATAAAAAAATGCAGAAAACTAAAATTGTATGCAATGCCATATATAGGGGAAAATACTTCAGAAATAACAATATTTTATGATTCCCCATTCAAAGCTGGAAGGAGGGATTTATGTTATTTTAATGGTAGAATTGGAGAAAATCAATATAAAAAAACTATTGCTGAAAGAGAAGTTGCGTCAATCATATTTGAAAGGAATGAAAAAGGTTCCTACAAAAAATTACTTGAATTTATAGAAGAAAATAATTATTTGGCAATGTCTCCAGCAAGAAAAATAAAATATTCAGTTTTAAAGGAATGGTGCATAGAAGTAAAAACTACACAAAATTAATTATTCTCCCTTGCCTTTAATCCTCTCGATTCTGTAATCTCCTTTTTCAACAACTGGCTTTTTTATTATTGCATAACCTATTGCAAGAGCAATCAAAAATAATCCAAAGATTACAGAAAATATAATAAAACTTAATGCTATAATGCCTGCCCATGAAAGAAAAAGCGTCCATTTTTTAACAATAAAGCTTGCTATTAGGGATATAAAATAAAGGGAGAGAAGAATCAAAACAAACTTGGTCAGATTCATCTGCCAAGCGTCTCATCCAGAAATGTTCCAACTATTCCGCTCCTCCCTGATGTTTGCTGACGGGGCAGGAAGGGCGCGAGAGCCATAGCCAGATTGTGGAGGGTCATAGATTGAAGTATTACTTTTCCAGGACCTTTTAAATGAGTCAGGAACAATCCTTCCCCACCAAAGAAAATTGTTTTTATGCCCTTAACACGCTGTATGTCATAGTCAACGCTTTCTTCCCATCCAACAACACTTCCAGTATCAACCTTTATACTTTCTCCTTCTTTTAAATCCATTTCAATAAAATCTCCGCACGCATGAACGAATGCAATGCCTTTTCCACTAAGGCGTTCTAATATGAAACCCTCCCCGCCAAAGAAAATGGAGCCAAGTCTCCTTTGAAAAGTTATGCTGAGTTCAACACCATCTTCTGCACACAAAAATGCATCTTTCTGGACAATAAAACCCTTGTTTTTATCTATTTCTAATGGAAGTATTGTTCCCGGAGCATTTCCAGCAAATCCAACAAGTCCCTTTCCATTGCTTGTAAACTCTGTCAGGAAAAAGGTTTCTCCAGCAAATTTTCTTCCAATTGCTTTCAATAATCCACCTCTTGCCTTTGCCTCCATTTTTACATTGGGACTCATATATACGAGTGAACCAGCTTCAGCATAAACTTTGTCATTCTTATCAAGCTCAATGGTAACAACCTGCAAATTATCTCCTGTAATTTTATAATTCATTTTAACACCCAGAAAAAATAATGATTTAAAATATAAATCTTTTTGGAATTAAAGCGTTGTCCGAAAAATAAATTTAGATATTTTTATTCTACATAATGGATGGGATGCAATAAGGATAAGAAAGTAGACAGAAAATTCAAAACCAATTGGAAGATATACAATCTTGCTATGAAAAATGAGGATGAATGGTTCATTCAAAACGCAAAGAAAATCATTGACAGGATGCCTGAACCATGGGAAATTTCCAAAAGAGGTAGACCTCCACATCCTCCAAAGTCATTGGTTCTGGCATTATTACTTAAATCAAAACATCAGAAAACTTATCGTGGCTTAGAATCTTTTCTCAG
>DRIF01000039.1 GCA_011052825.1 Thermoplasmatales archaeon | reverse complement strand
TTTGGTCTTCCATCATCATTTATATTCACAGAATATTTTTTTACTCTTTCCTTAAAATCATTTGCAGAATAAAAATCTGGAAATAAAATAAGATGATGAACCCTGTTTTTATCTTCAACTTCGACACTCAAAATAAAGTTAACTCCATCTACTTCTATCTTTCCATCATTATAATATTCTTTTATATGTTTCTGCCACGAAGGGTGGAGGCAGTCACCCGTCCCAACCAAATTTAACCCTTTCTTTAAAGCACCTTCTGCAATACTTTTCAAATCAATTCTTTCTGATGTACCACCAGAAAATGGCGAGTGTATATGGAAATCTGCATTCATAATCATAATGAAAAAAATTTTATAGTATAAAAACATCCCTCCCCCATGAAAAAAATAGTTTATTTGATAGGTATAGCGTGTTTGATGGTGATAATGCCAGCAAGCAATGCAGTGAATTTTGAAATAACTGTGAATGATGAAGAAGGAGATATAGGAAATGCAAATATTGATATAACAAAGATATGGACTACGGTGGAAGAGGACAAACTCATATTCCATATAAAGGTAGCAGGCAGTATAGATAATACATGTATGTATCAGGTTACTGCATCTAATGGTGTAACAGAGATAGGAACAGTTTACAGCCATGGAGTAGCCTATTTTGCTGGGACAACATCAGCAGGTCAGCCGGAGGTGAGTATAAATGGCAATACTTTAACAATGAAATTGCCTTACGGCATGGTTTCCTCATGGGACGCCTTTAGCATTGTGGGAGTAACCCGTGACGATATAGGCAACACCGATTGGGCTACTTCCAGTGGAGAAGGAAATGATAATGATGGAGACGGAAACTATGAGGAAGGGAGCATAAATCCTGGAGATGAAAATCCAACGGATAAAAGCATAGATGTGAAAATAACCAATGTGAAATATTCCATAGAGAAAAGTGACGGAGGGCAAAAATGGCATACTCAGATTGCTATTGAAGGGACAACAAATGGCGTTGATCATGTTTCTCTTTCATTTGTAACATACTACAAAAATGGAAGTTACGATGTATCTGAGTGGTTAAAAGGTCCGATAGAAATATCATCGGGGAGTTTTATGGGAAATGAAATAATAAAATTCTCCTTCAATTTTACAGAGGAAAAATGGAAAAAATGGAAACTCGAGATGGATATAAAATATCCTGTTACAGAACCAGATTACAGATGGGTTGAAAACAAAAAAGAATTTGATAAATTCGTCATATATGCCCGTGCATTCAAGGATTTAGAGGAAACAAAATGGAATCAAGCAAGTTATGAAACAAAGCCATCTTTTACATCAAATGGAGCGGTCTATAACATGAATGAGGATAACAATGGAGACGAAGGCGGAAAAACACCCGGTTTTGAACTATTTGCAGTAGCTCTAGTATTTTTAGCGATGGTGATACATAAGAAGAGAAAATAAGCTCTAAGTTTTTCTTTCCCTTTCTATGATTTTTTCTATTGCATCTATTGCATTTTTCAAAGAATTGCGGAATCCCCACCCATTCTGTGATACAACAAAAAACCCCTTAGGAGAAGATATTCTAATTTTACAGTGAATTAAATGCAAACCTCCTCTTTTTTCTCTATACTGCTTTAAGTATATGTATATATACCCATTTTCTAGAAACTCTCCATATCTCCTTATAAATTCCTTCATATATGTCATTCCTTCTTCTTTGTCAAACCCTTCTATTTCATCTGTTTCTCCACAGAACTGAATAAAAAATTTCTCCTCTTTTCTTGCATGTGCAATAGGTTCTAACAAATCTTTTATTGTTACTATACCTACAAGTTTTCCCTTCTCTCCTATAATCATTCCTCCAATTTTGTTTTTAACTATCTCCTCTACTACATCTCTTACTTTTGAGTTAGGAGAAAGTATAACTGGATTGGAAGTCATTATTCCTTTGACAGGAATTTTCAAATATCTTTTCTTCTCTGCAATAAACTCTCCATATTCTGGCTTCTCTTCAGGGTGTATAACCTTCTCCATTAAATCCCTAACAGTTATCACTCCAACAATTTTTCCTCTCTCTACTACAGGCAATCTTGAAACATTGTGCTTTTTGAATATCTGTAAAACTTTTCCAATGCTTTCATCTGGAGTAACAAAAATGGGATTTGATGTCATAAATTTTTGTATCTCCATATCCCCAAATTCTTTTTCCACCACTCTTTGTATTATATCAGTGTCTTTTATCACTCCTTTAATTTTATCTCCTTCAAATACAGGGAGACAGAATATACCGCTTTCAAGCATCAGGCGGGCTATTTCTTCAATTGAAGTATTCAATTTAACTTTTGGGGCATGTCTGACAAATCTTTTTACCTTTGCTTCAGGTGGAATTTTTGCTCTCAATATGTCCTTTCTTGTGATAACTCCTCTATATTCATTTTTATCTACTACAATAAGAACCTCATTTTTTTCAAAAAGAGAAAGAGCGTGAGAAATTGTTTCATCACTTCCTATCACCTCAAAGTCACTGCTCAATATTTCTTCAGTTATCATTTTGACCACCTGTCAAACTTTTCTGAAATGCTGACGTATCTCTTCAATTCTTCTTTGCTCATTGGTTTTACATTTTTCAATGCTTCCTCAAAATGTTTTTTTCTTATCTTCAATTTTTTCATATCCTCTTTCTTGAACTCTTTGCTCTTCTGAATATATTCTCTTATGGAAGCCATGACAGCTTCGTTGCATATTGCTGCTATATCTGCTCCTGTATATCCCTCTGTTTTCTCTGCAAATTCTTCTATGTTCACATCCTTGGCGAGGGGTTTCTTTTTTGTGTGGATTTTAAATATCTCTTTCCTTGCTTCCTTATCAGGAGGTGGAATATATATGAGACGATCAAATCTTCCAGGACGAAGTAGAGCGGGGTCTATTATATCTGGTCTGTTCGTTGCGGCAATAACTGTTACATCTCTCAATTCCTCCAACCCATCCAGCTCTGTTAGCAACTGGCTTATCACTCGCTCCGTCACATGACTGTCTCCTACATCACCTCTTGAAGGGGCTATTGCATCTATTTCATCAAAGAATATTATGCATGGAGCCGCTTGTCGTGCCTTGCGAAATGTCTCTCTTACTGCTTTTTCGCTCTCTCCAACCCATTTTGATAGAAATTCAGGACCTTTAACGCTTATGAAATTTGCTTCACTTTCTGTTGCAACTGCCTTTGCAAGCAATGTTTTTCCTGTTCCAGGGGGACCATATAACAATATTCCTTTTGGAGGTTGTGCATCCATATGGTGAAATAGTTCGTTGTATTTCATAGGCCATTCAACTGCCTCTCTTAACTGCTGTTTGGCCTTTTGCAATCCACCTATATCCTCCCATTTCACATTAGGTGTTTCTATTATCACCTCCCTCATGGCAGATGGCATCATAGATTTAAATGCATTGTAAAAATCTTTCTCACTTACCTCAAGCTTATTGAGAATTTCTGCTGGAATTTTCTCTGCATCCAAATCTATATCTGGTAATACTCTTCTCAAAGCTCTCATTGCAGATTCCTTGCACAATGCTTCCAAATCTGCTCCAGAATAGCCATGTGTCATCTCTGCAAGTTTATCCAGGTTTACATCTTCTGCAAGGGGCATTCCTCTTGTATGTATATCCAGAATCTCTCTTCTTCCTTTCTTATCTGGTATTCCTATCTCAATTTCTCTATCAAATCTTCCCGGTCTCCTCAAAGCAGGGTCTATGGCATTGATTCTGTTTGTTGCCCCTATTACAACAACTTTCCCTCTTTCCTCCAGACCATCCATAAGGGCAAGCAACTGTGCAACAACTCTTCTCTCGACCTCACCATGAACCTCTTCTCTTTTTGGAGCTATTGAATCAATTTCGTCTATGAAAATTATTGATGGTGCATTTTCTATTGCCTCATTAAATATTTTTCTTATATTTTCCTCACTCTCTCCATAATACTTACTCATTATCTCTGGTCCACTCATATAATAAAAATTTGCCTCACTCTCATTGGCGACTGCCTTTGCAAGCAATGTTTTCCCTGTTCCAGGAGGTCCATGCAAAAGAACACCTTTTGGAGCTTCTATCCCCAGTTTCTCAAATAATTCAGGGTGTTTTAATGGCAATTCAATCATTTCTCTAACCTGCTTTACTGCCTCTTCTAATCCTCCTATATCCTCGTATGTGATACGTGGAATTTTCATTTCTTCTTTTGCAATTTTTCCACTCATTTTTATTTCAGTTGATAGGTCAATAATTACCGCTTCTGAAGGGGGTGAAACTGATGTTATAATCAAATCAATTTTTCTTCCCATTATATTGAGAGTTATTCTGTCTCCTTTTGTTGCGACTCTCCCATTCATTATGTGAGAGAGATATTCTTCAATTCCAACTATTCTTAATTCTTCTGTAGGAGAAAACACTATTCTGCTGGCCTTTTTCACTTGAGCTTTTCTAACCTTAACCTTATCATCTATACCTGCGCCAGCATTTCTTCTTGTCACTCCATCTATTCTTATTATGTCCTTTCCATCATCCTCTGAATATCCAGGCCAGTATATGCATGCTGTTTTCTTCTTCCCCTCCACAATTACAACATCGCCAGGAACCATGCCCATCTCTTTTGCAATTTTTGCATCTATTCTAGCTATTCCTCTTCCAGCATCCCTTGATTTTGCTTCCTCAACCCTTAAAACCTTCTCCACTCTGTCTTTTTCATTCATTTAAATCACCTCCATATAAAAATAAAGCAAAAAAGAAAGAGATTATGATATCTTTATTTTCTTTCCTTTCTTTGTTGGTCTGAGTTTTTTGAGTTCAACATCAAGCACTCCATTCTGGTATGTTGCTTTTGCCGAATCTGCGTCAACTTCGCTTGGAAGTTCTACTTCCTTGAAATACTTTCTGCTTTCTGTATCTACCTTTATCCTCAATGTATTCTCTGTAATTTCCAGATCAATGTCTTCTTTTTTAACTCCTGGAACCTCTGCAGTAACACTTATTTTATCATCACTTTCAATTACATCTACCAGTGGCTCTCTCATTTCTCCATGTATCCCTGTTTTCGTTGGAACATTGCCAAACTCCTGGAAATGTGGCTTGCCATCTGGTCCTATTCTCATGCTCCATCCATATATGATTGGTCCACCTTCTTTCGGCGACGGCACTTTTCCTTCCATGGCATCTTTCATTATTCTATTCATGTAATGTTGCATTCTGCGAAATCTTTCGTCAAATTCTTCAAATATATCCTCGAATCCCCATTCTTCAAACCAGTCGAATGGATCTCTGCCTTTATCCTTATCTTTCTTCCATACCATTTTCACCACCTCAAAAAGTATATTTGTTGTTATATAAATAATTTTCGCTTGTTATGATATAGCATGTATAGGAAGATTCTAACCTTCTAAACCTCAGAATAAATTTTTTCATCTTTCCAGAATTTATACATTATTATAATAATGCCTGCATATGCCAGCAAACCAAGACAAATCATTGTATAAACTAAAAATTCTATATAAAAATATGAAATAATTGCTCCTGCCATTATTGAAAAAAGGCGAACATCTCTTCCAGAAAATGGGGTTCTCATACCTGTTAGATGATACACATAGCTCGGAATTATGCTCGCTGATAAAGCAAGAAAAAATGAAATTATGCTTAGAGATGTAAATCCATATGCAAATAACATTCCTAAAACTATCAAAAAATCTGCCATTCTGTCTGTTAAAGCATCAAAAATACCGCCAAATCTTGTTTTCATATTTTTTATTCTGGCTATCTCTCCATCGCACCCATCAACAATTGAGCAAAGTTGAGTGGTTATTCCAGCAGGAATTAACATGCCCATGAAGAAGAGAATAGAGGAAAGAATACCAGTGAAAAATGAGATAATGGTCATAAGATTTGGAGTGAAAAAATCATATCTCGCAATCATTTTTGTAATTTTGGTGGAAATTTTTCTATTTATATTTCTGGATATTATTCCATCTTTGCTTGTAGATAAACTCTCTGCAACTATTCTCTCAGCTTTTTTCAAATCTTCTTTGGTATCAATATCAATCCATCTTCCATTTGCTATGTTATACCCAACTTTTCCATCTCTGGCTAATTCAGAAAATATATCTGATAATTTTATACTCTCTTTTTGTTTCGTTCTTTCAATATAATCAAAAATCTCTCTTTTGCAATAAAAAAATCCTGTATCAAAATAATCATAATCTTTTATCTCCTTTCCAATTTCAGAAACTTTATCTCCGTCAATCTTTACTTTCGTTGCTTCTTTCTCATTTTCACAATTTTTACTCACAAAAACAGTTGTTTTATCGAATTTGTCGCATCTAAAAAAATTTTCTTCATAGTAATGATCAGACATCACCAGAAGGAAATCATTATCTATAAAATCTTTTGCCAGATACAAACTCCATCCATTTTCTTTTTGAGGAGAATTATTGTAAATTAGCTTTATTTCTGGGAATCTTTTTTTTATAAACTTCTCTATTTCTTTATCATGATAAACAACAATTATTTCATGCTCTCTCAATTTTCTTATGGAATGTTCTATTATTGGCATACCAAACAGATTGAGAAGAGGTTTTGGTTTTTCAGTATCCATTCTCCTTCCAAGCCCTGCTGCAAGTATAACTGCCTTCATAACATTTCCCTAAACCAGCTTACAAGTTGATAAAACTGTTCATGAGTATTTATAACTCTATTTTCCATTGGACTTTTGAAGAAAAAAGCCATTTCTTTTATTACGCCGTATTTTCCTCTTTTCTTTGCAAAGAGAAGAAATCTGGCTATATCTATCACAATTGGTGAGGCAACAATGGCATCTATTCCATCCCATATAAAATAAAATTTCATTTTTGTTCCCAGAAATCCCTTAAAATGCAAAAAATCAAATGCAGTTTTATTGTCAACCAAACTTGGAAAATATTCTATTTCTGTTATGCTGTAAGGAGAATAACCCAAAATTTTCTCTAGAACGCTATCCTTTGATATTATTTTACTCTCCTTATTATCTTTATGACTCAAAACCTTTCCGTCAAAGTCACCAAGTATATTATAACCCATCCATCCAACAATCTTTAAATTCCTGTACAGAAACATTGGTGCCAGTGTTGTTTTAATAAGAGTTTCCCCAGTTTTTCCATCATTTCCAACATGAGGAACCTTATTTTCTAATGCAAGTTTCTTCAGGGCAGGCAGAGAGGAGCCAACGCTGGGTGTGAAATTTCCATATGGTATACCATTTTTTATGGCAGCATACGCATAAAGCATGCTGGCACTTGCATATTTTTTCTCATCTTCATCAATCATTCTCTCAAATCCGTCAACAGATTCATGATATTTTTTATTGAATCTATGAACTGGCTCTGTAGATGCTAGGTTTATTACCACCGTCTCATTGTCTTTAAATCTTCTCATATCATCTTCAATTTTATCAACTATTTCTCTCAAACTAAGTTCATCATCTTCTAATGTTTTAATTTCTCCAAATTCTTCTATACCTGTTCCACACATGAGAGCTGTTCCCTTCCTTGCCTTTATATTTTTTAAATCATTTTTCACTTCATTAAGAATGTTAAAATCATAGTGTTTATTTTTTTCCCAGTGCATGAGTGCAGCACTGTAAAAATTTCCCTCTAAATCTCTGATTTCATGTCCTCCAAATTTAAAATTTAATTTTACATAATCATCTATGCTATTAAATTGAGGGAGTTCAGATACCAGACCAGTTCTATCAACCAATCCCTTTTCAATTGCTATCCCTCCAACTGCTGTTGTAGTGGATACAATTCCATATGCTCCAATAAGCCAGAGCTTCATTTTCACCACCCCAGTTCTAACAAGAATACAAATAACAGTATACAATACAATATATGTTTTACTATAAAAAATTTTCTATCAGAACAGCGGAGAGTGTCAAGTTAACACCTCCAAATTATAAAGACAAGCCCAAGCTACACTCCACCGTTTCACGCTTTCCAGTGAAGAGTGAAATGGAAAGCGTTTCCAGAATCTTTTTACCCTTGCTTTGAATAAACTGTACCATCCTTCTATTGCATTCCTTTCTCCAAATGTCTCATTCTTATATTGCAAACCCATTCTTTGTAAAGCCCATCTATACCACGGCCCTTTATCAACTACTATCAACGGCTTATTTTCGCACATTTCTAAGACTTTCCTCAAAAAATAATATGCATCAAATG